>CAYPDO010000593.1:0-3292 GCA_964409495.1 uncultured Bordetella sp. | reverse complement strand
TGCCGGCCACGCCCAGCGCCGAAGACGCCGCCGCCGCGCGCCTGGAAGACGGCAAGCTGGTGCGCTGGTACATGGATCCGCTGTTCCACGGCGCCTACCCCGACGATGTGCTGGCCATCCTGGGCGACGACGGCCCGCCGGTGATGCCCGGCGACCTGGCCAACATCGCCCAGCCGCTGGACTGGCTGGGCCTGAACTACTACTCGCGTGCCGTGGTCAGCGCCAGCGGCGCCTGGGATGTGAAGCAGAGCGGCCTGCCGCTCACCGACATGGGCTGGGAGGTCTACCCGCAAGGCCTGACCGAGCTGCTGCTGCGCCTGAAGCGCGACTACGCCGTGCCGCCGCTGCTGATCACCGAAAACGGCGGCGCCTTCCCCGATGCCACCTGGGCCGATGGCGAGCTGGCCGACGACGACCGCTGCAGCTACCTGTCGCAGCACATCGCCGCGGTGGGCGATGCGCTGGCCGCCGGCGTGCCGATGGCCGGCTACATGGTGTGGAGCCTGATGGACAACTTCGAGTGGGCCTCGGGCTATGCCAAGCGCTTCGGCATCGTGCATGTCGACTACGCCACGCTGGCGCGCACGCCCAAGCGCAGCGCGCGCTGGTATGCCGCCTTCCTGGCCACGCAGCGCCAGCGCGCGGCGCAGGGCTGAGCACCATGCACCGCCGCAGCCTGCTGGGCGGGGCCGCCGGGGCCGCGGCGCTCACCGTATGGCCGGCCGCCACCACGGCGGCCACCGGTGCGCCGCCGCGCGCGGTGCTCACCGTGGCGGCCTTTCCACTGGTTGACGAGATCGGCCGCGCGGCGCAGTCGCGCTGGCGTGCGCTGCACCCGGATGTGGAACTGCGCATCCTCACGCGCCAGTACGTGGATCACCACACGGCCATGACCACCGCGCTGTCCACCGCGCGCGGCCTGCCCGACGTGATGGCGCTGGAATCCAGCTTCGCGGCCCGCTTCGCGCGCGGCACCGGCCTGCTCAACCTGAACCAGCCGCCCTTCAACGTGGCGCAGTACCGCGAGCGCCTGGTGCGCTTCGCGTATGACCAGGCCCTCACGCGCGACGGCGCGATGCTGGCCATGCCCACCGACATCGGCCCCGGCACCATGCTGTGGCGCGCCGACATCCTGCAGCGCGCCGGTGTCGACGGCAGCACCATCGGCCGCAGCTGGGACGACTACATCGCCGCCGGCCAGCGCATCAAGGCCCGCACCGGCGCCTTGCTGGTGTCCACCGTGGTCGAGATGAAGGACATCCTGATCCGCAGCGGCCTGAAGCCCGGCGAGGGCCTCTACTACGACCAGGACTCCCGTGCGCTGACCGACACACCGCGCTTCGAGCGCGCCTTCGAGGTGGCGCTGCGCGCGCGCCAGCTGGGCCTGGACGGCAAGCTCACCACCTGGACCAACGAATGGGCCGAGGGCTTCAAGCGCGGCACGCTGGCCACCGCGCTGTCCGGCGCCTGGCTGGTGGGCCAGCTGGCCAACTGGGTGGCGCCCGAAACCCGCGGCCTGTGGCGCGCCGCCCATCTGCCCGAAGGCGCCAACGCGGCCTATGGCGGCACCTTCTATGCGCTGCCGCGCCAGGCCGATGCCGGGCGCCGCGCGCTGGCCTGGGACTACATCCGCCTGATGACGCTCGATCCGGCGCAGCAGCTGGCCGCGTTCAAGCAGTTGGACGCCTTTCCGGCGCTGCGCGAAACCCATGCCGACCCGTTCTTCGACGAACCCGTGCCCTTTCTCAGCGGCCAGCCGGCGCGCCGGCTGTGGCGCGAGGCCGCGGCGCGCATCCAGGCCATGCCGGTGCACCGCCAGAACGCCTTTGCCGAAGAAGTGGTGAGCACCGAGCTCGACAACGTGCTCACCGGCCGCAAGACCATCCGCCAGGCCCTGGCCGATGCGCAAAAGCTGCTCACCCGCCGCGCGCTGCGCTGAGCCCGCGCCCATCCCACCCACCGCGCCCTCGTACCACACCCTCCGGAGCCCCGCCATGCCCCATGCCCCCCGTCCGCTCGCCCGCCTGCCCCTGCTGTCCGGCCTGCTGGCCCTGGGCGTGGTGGCGGCCTGCGGCGGCGGCAGCGCCACCGCGGCCGATGCCGCCACCGGCAGCAGCAGCGCCGCGGCCACGGCCGCCGCCACCGAGCCGCTGCAGCCACCCGCCAGCCACCGCCTGGTGTGGGCCGACGAGTTCGACACCGACGGCCTGCCCGATGCCACGCGCTGGGCCTACGACACCGGCATGAACAAGCAGGGCTGGCACAACCGCGAGCTGCAGTACTACAGCGGCCCGCGCGCCGAGAACGCCGTGGTGGCCGGCGGCAGGCTGGTGATCACCGCGCGCAAGGAGGCGCGCCGCGACCAGCCCGACTGGGGCGGCCAGGCCTATTCGTCCACGCGCCTGATCACACTGGGCAGGCGCGACTGGACCTACGGCTTCTTCGAGGTGCGTGCCAAGCTGCCCTGCGGCCGTGGCACCTGGCCGGCGATCTGGATGCTCAACAGCGCCGGCGTGTGGCCGGCCGGGGGTGAGCTCGACATCATGGAGCAGGTGGGCAGCAAGCCGGCCGACGTGTTCTCCACCGTGCACACGGCCGCGGGAAGCGGTGGCCATGGCTCGGGCAACACCATCACCGTGCCCGACGCCTGCAGCGCCTTCCACAGCTACCAGATGCTGTGGACGCCCACCGAGCTGCGCTTCGGCATGGACGGCAAAACCCACCACATCTACCGCAATGCCGGCAGCGGCAGCGCGCAGTGGCCCTTCGACAAGCCGCAGTTCATGATCCTGAACATCGCCATCGGCGGCGACCTGGGCGGGCCGGTGGACGACAGCATCTTTCCGGTGCGCATGGAGGTCGAGCATGTGCGGGTCTACCAGGCCGCGCCCTGACGGCGCCGGCCCGCGCGCATGAGCCCGCCGGGCCGCCCCAAGGGCGAATACCGGAAGGCACAGCCTGAAGGTACCCCAGTGAGTGCCGCACGCTGGCAGCGCAGCCTGGCCGTGGCGGCCGCGCTGCTGCTGGGCGCCGCAGGGCTGCCGGCGCTGGCCGCCGACGGCGCCCTGCCGGCGCCCGACACCGCCGGCCCCTGGCCCGGCGGTGCCCGCGCCGCGGTGAGCCTGGGCTACGACGACGGCCTGGACAGCCACCTCGACCATGTGGCCCCGCTGCTGCAGCGCCTGGGCCTGCGCGCCACGTTCTACCTGCCGCTGTCCAGCCCCACGCTGCCGGCGCGCCCGTCACGATCGCCAGTTGCCCGTCCAGTTTCAGATCCAAGGTATCCCTCCGG
>CAYPDO010000592.1:3040-3293 GCA_964409495.1 uncultured Bordetella sp. | reverse complement strand
CTCGCTGAAGTCCTGGTGGCCCGGGGTGTCCAGCAGGTTGATCACGCAGTCGCGGTACTCCATCTGCATCACGCTCGATGCCACCGAGATGCCGCGCTGCTTCTCGATCTCCATCCAATCGCTGGTGGCGTGGCGGCTGGCCTTGCGCGCCTTCACCGAGCCGGCGATCTGGATCGCGCCCGAGAACAGCAGCAGCTTCTCGGTGAGCGTGGTCTTGCCGGCGTCGGGGTGGGAAATGATGGCGAAGGTGCGC
>CAYPDO010000592.1:0-3030 GCA_964409495.1 uncultured Bordetella sp. | reverse complement strand
GCGGCGAACCTCACCGTCGATGCGGGATTGAATCTCGGACATGGCGCGGGCGGTGATGCCAAGTGGCCCGCCGGAACGGGCCGCTTGACGGTGGCGGGCGGGGGATGGTGGCGGGCGGTGGCCGGCGAAAGCGTGGATTATCGCGGCCGCGGCCTGCGGGCCCGGCTGGGCCGGGCGGCAGCGCGCACCGCATCCGCCCGGGCATGGATCCCGGCGCCGTGCGCTGCCGGCGGCGGTGGTAACTTCGCCGCAGCCGCGGCGGGGAGGCCCCGGCACTGTCAAGCGGCCACCCGGTGTGGCCAGAGGGAGTTGTGATGAACCTGATGTTTCGAGCTCCGGCCCTGGCCGGCTGTGTGGCCCTGGCCGCGCTGAGCGGTTGTGCGCTGCAGACGCCCGGCTATTCGCCGTCGATCGACCATGTGGAGACACTGAAGAAAACCGCCGCGCCGGTGGCACTGGGTGCCTTCACGGTGCAGGCGGGCGCCACCGGCGCCACGGCCATCGGCCTGCGTGGCTCGCAGATGAGCTCGTCGATCGGCGCCGACTACGCGGCCTACCTGGCCGAGGCACTGCGCCAGGAGCTGGTGCTGGCCGGCAAGCTGGACGCCAAGTCACGCCTGGTCATCGGCGGCCTGCTGCTGAAGAACGACATTGCCGCGGGCGGTGTCTCCACCAACAGCGGCGAGATCGAGGCCCGCTTCACCGTCACTCAGGACGGCCGCGAACGCTACAACCGCGTCAAGCAGGCCAACCTGTCGTGGGAATCGTCCTTCCTGGGCGGCGTGGCCATTCCGAAGGCACAGCAGCAGTACCCGCTGCTGGTGCAGCAGCTGCTCACCGTACTGCTGGCCGACCCCGACTTTCTGGCCGCGCTGAAGTGATGCTGACGGAGTACCTGCCATGAAACGACTGTTGCTGCTGCTGACCGCGCTGGTCAGCGTGCTGGCCCTGGGCGGCTGCGCACACCCGATCACGCTGGGCCCGAACGTGTCCAGCCTGGCTGGAACGGGCGTGGTCAAGATCGACAAGCGCGTGGGCCTGGTGATCACCGAAGAGGCAAAGAAGCGCGAGTTCATCACCCCCGGCGGGGGGGGCGACAAGGTGAGCTACCAGCCCTACCGCGATCTGGAGAGCGGCCTGTACTTCACGCTGTCGGAGAGCTTTGCCGGCGTGGC
Organism: uncultured Bordetella sp.; assembly: GCA_964409495.1. Classification (GTDB taxonomy): domain Bacteria; phylum Pseudomonadota; class Gammaproteobacteria; order Burkholderiales; family Burkholderiaceae_C; genus Pseudaquabacterium. The sequence goes on along the minus strand of CAYPDO010000592.1, from coordinate 1,855 downwards.
GCGGCTCACCGGCCCGGCCGACCCCAAGGTGGCGGCCGAAAAGCTGAACTACCTGATCACGCCCGACATCCGCACCACCTCGTTCTCGGACAGCGTGCTCACCTGGCCGCCCACGCTGTTCACCGTGGAGCTGGTCTGCACGGTGGTCAGCGACAGCGGTGCGCCGGTGACCACGCTGCGCGTTGTGGGCGATGGCCGCGCCAGCTGGGACGAGTTCAAGGGCGATTTCTCGCTGGCCGCCAAGCGCGCCTCGGAAGACGCGCTGAAGAAGCTGGCCAAGGCCATTGCCGACGACAAGGCGCTGCGCTGACACGGCGCGCCTGAGCCTGCCTGCTGCGCAGGCCCCGGCTCAGGCCGCGGCGGCGCGGCGGCGGCTCACTCCTCCAGCAGCGAGCGCAGCATCCAGGCCGTCTGCTCGTGCACGGTCAGGCGCTGGGTCAGCAGGTCGGCGGTGGGCTCATCGTTGGCGGCATCGGCCAGCGGAAACACGCTGCGCGCGGTGCGTGCCACGGCCTCGTGGCCCTCCACCAGGATCTGCACCATCATCAGCGCCTTGGGCGGCGTGCCCGGCGCATCGGGCAGCGACGACAGGCTCTTGAACTGCGCATACGAGCCCGGCGCGGCATGGCCCAGCGAGCGGATGCGCTCGGCGATCGGGTCCACCGCGTTCCACAGCTCGGTGTACTGCGCCATGAACATGGTGTGCAGGGTATTGAACATCGGCCCCGTCACGTTCCAGTGGAAGTTGTGCGTGGTGAGGTAGAGCGTGTAGGTGTCGGCCAGCAGCTTGGACAGGCCGCCGGCAATGGCGCCGCGGTCTTTCTCGCTGATGCCGATGTTGATGAGCGGGCCGTTGCCGGCCGCGGGCTTGAGTTTCGACTTGGACTTGGGCTTGGCCATGCGGCGGGCTCCTGCGCTGGGGTTGGCGGATGGGATGGCTGCGAGTGTGCCGCGATCAGCGGCCGCCGAGCCTGGCCTTCACGTCCTGCCCGACCATCTTGTTGACGAACTGCAAGGTGGCCACCTTGGACAGGTCCACCTCGCCCGGCTTGTACAGCCCGGCCTTGACCATCTGGCCATAGAAATCGGCAATGCGCGCGGCGTTCATCGCGCCGATGCCCTTGGCCTGCGCCTCGCCGCTGTCGACGATGCCCTGGGCCTTCATCAGCGCCACGCTGGCCTCGATTTCGGCCTCGCTCATCTCGGGGTTGTCCTTCATCAGCAGCGCATTGGCCGGCTTGCGGTTGCCGTAGAGGTAGTTCACCCAGCCGAGGATCGACGCGTCCACAAAGCGCTGCACCAGCTCGGGCCTGTTCTTCACCGTGTCGGTGCGCGCCTCGATCACCGTGCTGTAGGTGGAAAAGCCATGGTCGGCCAGCAGGTGCACCACCGGCTTGAACCTGCCCTGGTTCTCGGCGTAGATGGGCTCGGCCACCGAATAGCCCTGCTGGATGGCCTTGGGGTTGGCCAGCCAGGGCGCCAGGTTGTAGTTGTAGGGCTTGAGCGCCTCGTCCCGGAAGCCGTGCACGGCCTTCAGCCACTGCCACCAGCTGAACTGGCCGTCCTTGGCCACCAGGGCCACGGGGGCGTTCTTGAGGCTCTCGAACCTGTCATAGCCCTGGCCGGGGTGGGCCATCAGCGCCTGCGGGTCCTTCTGGAACATGGCCGCCACCACCACGGTGGGCACCTTGTTCTTCACGTTGTCGAAGCTGTGCAGCAGGTTGCCGGTCATCAGGAAATCGATCTTGCCGGCCGGCAGCAGCGGGCGGTTGTTGAGCTGCGGGCCGCCGGGCTGGATGGTCACCTCCAGGCCGTACTTCTTGTAGGTGCCGTCGGCCAGCGCCTGGTAGAAGCC
>CAYPDO010000591.1:721-3299 GCA_964409495.1 uncultured Bordetella sp. | reverse complement strand
GACGATCAAGGGCTACTTCGAGACCATCCCGGTGGAGATCGAGGAGAACGCCAAGGTCGACGGCGCCACGCACTGGCAGGCCTTCCGCCACGTGCTGCTGCCGATGGCGGTGCCGATCCTGATGGTGGTGTTCGTGCTGGCCTTCATCGGCACCATCATCGAGTACCCGGTGGCCAGCATCCTGCTGCGCGAGGAGCCCAACCTCACGCTCGCCGTGGGCAGCAAGTTCTACCTGTACGAGCAGAAGTACCTGTGGGGCGACTTCGCCGCCGCCGCGGTGCTGAGCGGCCTGCCGATCACGCTGGTGTTCCTGGCGGCGCAGCGCTGGATCGTGTCGGGCCTGACGGCCGGTGGAGTCAAGGGATGAAGCCCCATCGTCTGGCTGCGGCAGCCGCCGTGTTGGCCTTGACCACCACCACCCACGCCGGCCCGTTCGAAGACCGCGAGGCCGACTGGCGCAACGGCGCGGTGGTCTACCAGGTCATCGTCGACCGCTTCGCGCCAGCCGCCAACCTGGACGCCAAGCGCCACCTGTACCCGGCGCCCAAGCGCCTGCGCGGCTGGCACGAGGTGCCGGCGCTCGGCCCCTACCTGCCGGAGCACAAGGTCAACGAAGCCGAGCTCGATTTCTGGGGCGGTGATCTGGCCAGCACCCAGGCCCGGCTGGGCCATGTGCAGCAGCTGGGCGCAGATGTGCTGTACCTCAACCCCATCCACCTGGCCTGGACCAACCACAAGTACGACGCCTTCGACTTCCAGGCCACCTCGCCCGAGTACGGCAGCCGCGACGACTTCAAGCGCCTGGCCGCCGAGGCCCACCGCCGCGGGCTGAAGGTGGTGATGGACGGCGTGTTCAACCACATGGGCCGGCAGTCGCCGATCTTTCAAAAGGCCCTGGCGGGTGACCCCAAGGTTCGGGACTGGTTCGTGTTCGGCCCTCCGTACGAAGGCGGCGCGCGGGTGTGGACCGGCTTCCAGAACCTGCCCGAGCTGAACCTCGAGAACCCGGCCGTGCGCCAGCACCTGTGGGCCGGCCGTGACTCGGTGGTGCGCAGCTGGCTGCGCGACGGTGCCGATGGCTGGCGGCTGGACACCGCCTACGAGCTGGGCCACCGCTACCTGCGCGAGCTGACCGACGCCGCCCATGCCGAGAAGCCCGGCAGCCTGGTGGTGGGCGAGATCGTGAACTACCCCGGCGCCTGGCTGGCCTCCATGGACGCGGTGATGAACTTCACGCTGCGCGACATCGTGCTGGGCCTGGCCTCGGGCGACACCCCGCCGGCCCAGGCTTTACGGCACACCGCGCGCCTGGTGGCCGACGCCGGCATCGAGCCCATGCTCAAGAGCTGGGTGGTGATCGACAACCACGACATCCCGCGCATCGCCACGCAGCTGCCCGATCTGAAGCAGCGCCGGCTGGTGCAGGCGCTGCAGTTCACGCTGCCCGGCGCGCCCAACCTGTACTACGGCGCCGAGCTGGGCATGGAAGGCGGCGCCGACCCCGCCAACCGCGGCCCGATGCGCTGGGATCGGGTGAGCGACGCCAACCCCGAGCTGCAGTGGATCAAGCAGCTGATCGGCTTGCGCAAGGCCCACCGCGCGCTGCGCGTGGGCGACTTCCACGCCATCGAGTCACAGAAGCTCTACGCCTTCGAACGCCGCACCGACCGCGTGCTGGACACGCGCATCGTCGTCGCCAACCCCGGCGACACGCCGGTGCGCGAGCGCCTGATGGTGACCAACGCCCACCTGATGGACGACACGCCGATGGTCGACGTGCTGGGCCTGGTGCCGGCCGCCGAGCTGGTGCCGATGTCTTTCGGCCCCGGCTTCGTCACCGTCACCCTGCCGCCGCGCGGCGTGGTGGTGCTGCAACCCCAGCCCAAGGCGCTGGGCGGCTACAGCCGCTACAAGCGCGTGCCTTGACCCCAGACCGAACCTCGACCATGCGCCAGAACCCCGACGACCGCCGCCGCTACGCCAACGCCCACGACCTGGCCCTGGCCGGCGTGTTCGAGGCCCGAGAGGCCGACTGGCGCAACGGCGCCGTGGTGTACCAGGTGCTGGTGGACCGCTTCGCGCCCAGCGCCACGCTCGACGCCAAGCGCCACCTGTACCCCGCGCCCAAGCAGCTGCGCGGCTGGGACGAACTGCCGCGCCAGGGCCAATACCTGGAAAGTGAGCGGCTGTGGAGCCACGAGATCGACTTCTGGGGCGGTGACCTGGCCAGCCTGGCGACCAAGCTCGACCATGTGCAGCAACTCGGCGCCGACGTGCTGTACCTGAACCCGATCTGCCTGGCCTACACCAACCACAAGTACGACGCGCTCGACTACCACCAGGTCTCGCCCGAGTACGGCACGCGCGCCGACGTGACCGCCCTGGCCGATGCGCTGCACCAGCGCGGCATGAAGCTGGTGCTCGATGGTGTGTTCAACCACATGGGGCGCAATGCGCCGGTGTTCCAGCGCGCGCAGGCCGGCGATGCGGCGGTCAAGGATTGGTTCGTGTTCGGCGATGAGTTCCCCGGCGGCGCCCGCTGCTGGTGGCGCGCCGAGAACCTGCCCGAGCTGAACCT
>CAYPDO010000591.1:0-711 GCA_964409495.1 uncultured Bordetella sp. | reverse complement strand
CGCAACCACCTGTGGAACGACGAGCAATCGGTGGTGCGCCGCTGGCTGCGCGATGGCGTCGATGGCTGGCGGCTGGACGTGGCCTTCGACATCGGCATGGCCTACCTGGATGAGCTGACCCGCGCCGCGCATGCCGAGAAGCCCGGCAGCCTGGTGGTGGGCGAGATCGCCAACTACCCGTCGGAGTGGTTCCCGGCGGTGGACGCGGTGATGCACTTCACCTTGCGCCACCTGATCCTGAAGCTGGCCGAAGGCGCGCTGCCGCCCACCACGGTGATGGCCATGCTGCAGCGCATGCTGGCCGACTGCGACTACGAACACCTGCTGAAGAGCTGGATCTACCTCGACAACCACGACACCGCGCGCCTGGCCCACATGCTGCCCGACCCGCGCGCGCGCCGCCTGGCCCAGGTGCTGCAGTTCACGCTGCCCGGCGCGCCCAACCTGTACTACGGCAGCGAGATCGACCTGCCCGGCGGCGGCGACCCCGAGATGCGCGCACCGATGCGCTGGGACATCGTGGCGGCCGGCCACCCGGCGCTCGACTGGACGAAGCGCCTGGTGGACATGAAGCACCGCCATCGCGCGCTGCGCGTCGGCAACTTCCGCCCCATCGTCAGCCAGCAGTTGCTGGCCTTCGAGCGCCACACCGACCGCGCCGAAGACATGGTGCTGGTGCTGGCCAACCCCGGCGCGCAAGACGTCACCGAG
>CAYPDO010000590.1:1158-3299 GCA_964409495.1 uncultured Bordetella sp. | reverse complement strand
GGCGGCATCGGCACGCGGCAGCAGCAGCGCAAACTCCTCGCCGCCGATGCGGAACACCGAATCGCTGGCCCGCAGGCCCTCGGTGAACGCGCCGCCCAGGGCCTGCAGCACCGCGTCGCCCATGGCATGGCCGTGCTCGTCGTTGACGCGCTTGAAGTGATCCACATCCAGCAGCACCAGGGTCAGGGCCTGGCCGGTGGCCTGCTGGTGCTGGCGCTCGTGGGCAAAACGCTGCACCAGCGCGCGGCGGTTGTGCAGGCCGGTGAGCGGATCGCGCAGGGTCTGCTCGCGCAGTTCGGCCTCCAGCTGCGCCACCTGGGCCAGCTGGTTGTCGCGCTGGGCCAGCGCGGCCGCCAGGCGGGTCTGCGTGCGGTGGCGCTCGGTCACGTCGCGCAGCTGCAGCATGCGGCCGATGCGCTGGCCGTCGCCGCCGATGTCGGTGGCACGCACATCCAGCACCAGCGGCGGGTTGTCGATGACCACCGTGCCCTCGCCGTGCGGCGCACGCTGTAGCAGCTCGGCCAGCGCGCCGCCGGCCACCGGAAACTGCGCCAGCGCCATGCCACGCGCCACCTCCCGGCCGGCCAGGCGCTCGCCGGCGCGGTTGCAGTCGATCACGCGGTTCAGCGAATCGAGCACCAGCACCGGATCGGGCAGGGCGGTGAACAGCAGCCGGCGCGACATCGGCACCACGCGCAGCAGGCTGCTGTTGCGGATCAGCCAGCCGAAGCCCACCGCGCCGACGGCAAAGCTCAGCGGCGTGGGGTCGCCGCCCAGCAGGCGCACGCCGAACAGCACATAGGCCACATTGGCCGCCCAGGGCACGGCCATCATCACCATAAAGGCCAGCCACTGCGGCCGGTCTTCGGGCGCGCAATCCTGCACCGCACGGGCAATCACCACCGTGGCGCGCACCAGCCAGGCATAGCCCCACACCGCCGCCAGCACGAACAGCGGGCCATAGGCGTAGCGCATGCGCGGCAGGCCCAGCACCGGCGGGCCCAGCGTGCTGTTCTCGCCGTAGAAGCCGCCATGCCAGCCGTTGCTCAGCGCGCCCAGGATCTGCAGGCCCAGGGCCAGCACCGTGGCCGCCACCATGCCGGTGCGCGGCTTTTGCGTGTCGGCGCTGACGTACTGCTGCAGGAACAGCGACCACAGCACCGGCAGCGTCAGGATGAAGGGCCAGCACAGCAGCGCAATGCTGGCCTTGCAGTCGGCGAGCACGGCCGCATGCTCGACCGTGGTGCCGGCAATCCACAGCACCAGCACGGTGTTGAGCCAGAAGAACGCGCGCTTGCCCGGAAAGTAGCGCTGCGCGTCGGCCCAGCCGGCCACCGCCGCCAGGCCCGCCACCACGGCCAGCCGCAGCGGCAGGTCGGGCGCCACCTGCCAGGCCGTGGCCATGCAGGCGGCAGGATCGAGGGCGGGCGTCATCCTGGGCTGGGCGGTGCGGGCAAGGAGGCCCGCGGGAAGTATCGCCCAGCAGTGCTCCAATCCAGGCTCCACCGCCCCCCCGGAGTGCTGGCCATGCCCGACCCCCTTACGCCGCCCGTCAGCCCGCCCGGCGCGGCCATCGCGCCGCTGCGCCACTGCGTGGCCGCGCTGACCCGCGCCGTCGACACCCACCGCGACGAGGCCAGCCTGCTGCCCCTGGCGCGCGCGGCGCTTGCCGAGCTGATCGCGCGTGACGACTGGCTGCCCGAGGCCCTGGCCCAGCCGCACCCGCAGCACTACCAGCAATACCTGCTGCACTGCGATCCGCTGGAGCGCTTCTCGCTGGTGAGCTTCGTGTGGGGGCCGGGCCAGCGCACGCCGGTGCACGACCACACCGTGTGGGGCCTGATCGGCATGCTGCGCGGCGAGGAGATCGCCCAGCCCTTCGGCCCCGATGCCCAGGGCCGCTGGGTGCCGCAAGGCCCGGCCACGCGGCTGCGGCCCGGCCAGATCGAGGCCGTGTCGCCCGCACTGGGCGATGTGCACCAGGTGAGCAATGCGTTTGCCGACCGCTGCTCCATCAGCATCCATGTCTACGGCGCCAACATTGGCGCCGTGCGGCGCAGCGTGTATGCCGAGGACGGCACGCGCAAGCCCTTCGTCTCGGGCTACAGCAATGCCTGCCTGCCCAATCTGTGGGACCGCTC
>CAYPDO010000590.1:0-1058 GCA_964409495.1 uncultured Bordetella sp. | reverse complement strand
GCCCAGGTGCGCGCCGCGCTGCTGGCGCGCACCGAGATCGCGCTGATCGATGTGCGCGAGGAAGACCCGTTCGCCCAGGCCCACCCGCTGTGGGCCGTGCAGCTGAGCCCCACGCGCCTGGAGCTCGACGCGCCCTGGCGCCTGCCGCGCCGCGACGTGACGATCGCCATCTACGACGATGGCGAGGGCCTGGCCGAGCCCGCCGCGCGGCGGCTGCAGGCCCTGGGCTACACCGCCGTGCACCTGCTGGCGCAAGATGCCCGCGGCAGCGGCCTGTGCGCCTGGCGCGATGCCGGTGGCGAGCTGTTCCGCGATGTCAACGTGCCCAGCAAATCCTTCGGCGAGCTGGTGGAGCATGAACGCCACACGCCCTCGCTGGCGGCCGAGGAGGTGAAGGCCCTGATCGATGCCGGCACCGACATGGTGGTGCTGGACGTGCGCCGCTACGACGAATACACCACGATGAGCATCCCCACCGGCACCAGCGTGCCGGGGGCCGAGCTGGCGCTGCGCGTGCGTGCGCTGGCGCCCGATCCGGCCACGCGGGTGATCGTCAACTGCGCGGGCCGCACGCGCAGCATCATCGGCACGCAAAGCCTGGTGAATGCCGGCATCCCCAACCCGGTGGCGGCGCTGCGCAACGGCACCATCGGCTGGCTGCTGGCCGGGCAGACGCTGGAGCACGGCCAGCAGCGCCGCTTCCAAGACCATGCCGGCCCGCTCAGCCCCGAGCAACTGGCCGCAGCCCAGGCGGCGGCGCAGGCCCTGGCCGCGCGCGCCGGCGCGCAGCGCATCGATGCCGCCGGCCTGGCCGCCTGGCAGGCCGATCGCTCGCGCACCCTGTACTGCTGGGATGTGCGCACGCCCGAGGAATACGCCGCCGGCCACTGGCCCGGCTTTGGCAGCGCGCCGGGCGGCCAGCTGGTGCAGGAGACCGATGTGTGCGCCGCGGTGCGCGGCGCGCGCATCGTGCTGTGCGATGGCGGCCCGGCCACCGACGCGGTGCGTGCACCGATGACCGCGCACTGGCTGGCCCAGATGGGCTGGCAGGTGGCCTG
>CAYPDO010000589.1:0-3302 GCA_964409495.1 uncultured Bordetella sp. | reverse complement strand
GGGGGTCGCCCGCCGGGGCGACATCCCGGCGCGCTGCCAGGAGCCATGGGAAACGTCCGCCGGCAGCCCAGAAACCTGGCCCAGAAGCGGCAAGGAAGCACCCCGCCCTACACCTGCATGTTCATGATGTCCGTGTAGGCCTGCACCAGCCGATTGCGCACCGACAGCGCCGCCGAAAAGCCCAACGAGGCCTTCTGCATCGAGATCATGGTCTGTTCCACGCTCACCTCGGAGCCGCCGAGCTGGAACTCCTGCTGCAGCGCGCTGGCCGTGTTCTGCGCCTCGCTCACCGCGCGCAGGGCCTGCGAGATCGCCAGCTTGAAGCTGGCAGACTCTTCCGGCGCCGCCTTGGCCGCGCCCGCAGGGCCGGCCAGCGGCTGGCCGTCGGTGCGCAGCCCGGCCCGCGCCGCTGCCTGGGCGAAGTCAAAGGGCTTGAGCTCGAGTTTCATGGCCGGGATCACCCCTTGCGGGTCTTTCGCATGCCGGCACTTTAGGCGCCGACGCTCGGCCGCGATGGTGCGAACTGAAGCCCGAATTGCAGGCTGTTTGCCCCTTGAACGCAGGCTTTGCCGCCGAACAATCGCCTTCGATCGGGGCCCGCCGTGCATGCCCCGCGGCACCGCCTACCGCCCATCCGTTCATGGAAGCCACCGTCACACCGCTGACCCCTGCCAACGCCGCCGCCGAACTGGCGGAGCGCGATCTTGCGCAGGCCCCTCAGACGCCGCTGCAGCGCCTGAAGGAACTGCCCGTGCGCAAGAAGTGGATGGCCGGCCTGGGCCTGGCCGGTCTGCTGCTGGCGATGCTGCTGCTCAGCCAGGTGAGCAAGCCCGAGACGATGGCGCCGCTGTTCACCGGCAGCGTGTCGGACAAGGACGCCGGCGCCGCCGTGGCCCAGCTCAACCAGCTGCAGGTGCCCTACAAGATCCAGGACGGCGGCACGATCCTGGTGCCGGCCGAGAAGGCCGGTGAACTGCGCATGAAGCTCGCCGCCCAGGGCCTGCCCAAGGGCACGGTGACCGGCTTCGAGCTGCTGGACACGCAACGCTTCGGCCAGAGCTCGCTGCAGGAGCGCACCAGCCTGCAGCGCGCGCTGGAGGGCGAGCTCTCGCGCTCGATCGGCTCGCTGGCCGCGGTGCAGGCCGCGCGCGTGCACCTGGCCATGCCGGCGCAAACCTCGTTCTACCGCGAGAACGCCAAGCCCAGCGCCTCGGTAGTGCTCACGCTGCACCCGGGCCGCGTGCTCGACAAGTCGCAGGTGGCCGGCATCATCCACCTGGTGAGCTCATCGGTGCCCGACATGAGCCCCAAGGCGGTGAGCGTGATCGACCAGGACGGCTCGCTGCTCTCGCAGACGCCCGACGGCGAGCGCCAGGACCTCACGCTGCAGCAGCGCGCCCATGTGCAGTACGTGGAGAAGAAGCTGCTCGAGCGCGTCAACGAGATCCTGGAACCCGCGCTGGGCCGCGACAACCTGCGCGCCACGGTCACCACCGACATCGACTTCAACCAGGTGGAGAGCACCGCCGAGGCCTACCGCCCGAACCAGACGCCCGACTCTGCCGCCATCCGCAGCCAGAGCAACCTCGAGACCTCGGGCCCGGGCCAGATCCTGCCCACCGGCGTGCCCGGCGCGGCCAGCAACCAGCCGCCCACCACCGCCACCGCGCCGATCACCGGTGCCTCGGCGCCGCTGCAGCCGGCGCAGGCCGGCACCACCGGCGGCGGCACCAAGCGCCACAGCCAGATCAACTACGAGGTCGACCGCCGCGTCGACGTCACGCGCAACGCGGTGGGCACGGTCAAGCGCGTCAATGTGGCCGTGGTGGTGAACCACCGCATGGTCACCGATGCCAAGGGCAAGAGCACGGCCCAGCCGCTGCCGCAGGAGGAGCTGGACAAGCTCACCGCGCTGGTGCAGGAGGCCGTGGGCTTCAACAAGGACCGCGGCGATTCGGTCAAGGTGGTCAGCGTGCCATTCCGCGAGGTGCCCAAGCCCGAGGAGCCGCCGCTGTGGAAGCAGCCCTGGGCGCTGGAGCTGCTGAAGACCGCCGCGGTGCCCACCGCCATGCTGCTGGTGGCCACGCTGCTGATCTTCATGGTCATCCGCCCGGCCCTGGCCAAGGAAAAGCCGCCCGAGCCGCCGCCCGAGGCCGGACTGGACGCCATGGTCGACGACCCCGAGGCCCTGCCCGCGCCCGAAGACGAGATCAGCGAGAACGACCCCGAATCGCCCGAGAAGCTGCGCATCCTGGCCGACGCCCGCGTCATGGCCAAGGAGAACCCGCTGGGCGTGGCCAACATCCTGCGCTCGTGGATGAATCCCGAGAACGCCAAGTCCTGACGCACGGAGAACCCCACCATGGACGACAAGGGCGTCGAAGACGCAGCCATCCTGCTGATGACCCTGGGCGAGGAGGAAGCCGCCGAGGTGTTCAAGCACCTCGCGCCCAAGGAGGTGCAGAAGCTGGGCGAAACCATCGCGCGGCTGAAGATCGTGCCGCGCGAGCGCCTGAGCGAGGTGCTGGGCCGCTTCGGTGCCGAGGCGGTGGAGTCGCAGGTGCTGGTGGCCGACACCGACGAATACGTCAAGAGCGTGCTGCGCAAGGCGCTGGGCGACGACAAGGCCAACCTGCTGATCGACCGCATCCTGCAGGGCAACGATGTCACCGGCATCGAGGGCCTGAAGTGGATGGACCCCGCCACCGTGGCCGAGCTGGTGCGCAACGAGCACCCGCAGATCGTGGCCGCGATCCTGGTGCACCTGGACGCCGACCATGCCGGCAGCATCCTCAAGTGCCTGACCGAGCGCCAGCGCAACGAGGTGCTGATCCGCATCGCCACGCTCGACGGCATCCAGCCCTCGGCGCTGCGCGACCTGAACGACGTGATGGGCACCGTGCTGGCCGGCGGCGAGCGCACGCGCAAGGCCTCGCTGGGCGGCGTGAAGACGGCGGCCGAGATCATCAACCTGCTGGGCAGCGCCCACGAGACCGCGGTGCTCGACTTCGTGCGCGAGGCCGATGCCGACCTGGCGCAGAAGCTGATGGACAACATGTTCGGCTTCGACGACCTGATCAAGCTCGACGACAAGGGCTTCCAGTCGGTGCTCAAGGAAGTGCAGAGCGAATCGCTGGTGCTGGCGCTCAAGGGCGCCGCGCCCGAGCTGCGCGACAAGGTGTTCAAGAACATGTCCAGCCGCGCCGCCGAGACGCTCAAGGAAGACCTGGACGGCCGCGGCCCGGTGCGCGTGTCGGATGTCGAGGCCGAGCAGAAGGAAATCCTGAAGATCGTGCGCCGCC
>CAYPDO010000588.1:0-3307 GCA_964409495.1 uncultured Bordetella sp. | reverse complement strand
CTGGCCTGGGCGTAGTAGGTCTTGGCGTTGGCCTCGATCTGCTCGCGCGTCAGCGGCGGGCGCGTGGTGTTGCGGCCCGAGGGGTCGCCGATCATGCTGGTGAAGTCGCCCACCAAGAAGATCACCTGGTGGCCCAGGTCCTGCAGCGCGCGCATCTTGTTCAGCACCACGGTGTGGCCCAGGTGCAGGTCGGGCGCGGTCGGGTCCAGGCCCAGCTTGATGCGCAAAGGCACGCCGGTGGCCTCGCTGCGCGCCAGCTTCTGCAGCCAGTCGGCCTCGGGGATCAGCTCGTCGCAGCCGCGCCGGCTGACGGCCAGCGCCGCGCGGGTGCGGTCGGTCACGGGATGGGCAGCGGCGGCGGCAGCAGCCGGTTGGGCGTGTGTCATGGGCGGGCCGGGTCGGGAGCGCCGGGCCGGTCAGCCCTGGCGTCGTTGGCACCCGGGGCTGCACTCCGGACTGACCCGGATCGGCGGCTGGGGGGTGCTTGATATACTGTGTTTTCGAACGTCGGCTGGGGCTGTGATTTATTCACGCCTCGCCAAGTCGCTGCAGGCACCGGATTCTACGGGACGCCTGCCGGCTCGCCGGCTCTTGGGGTCGTGCCCTGGCGCGGGTCCGCATCTGCTGTCGTCGCCCGTTGCGGGCCGTTGGGAATCCGAGGCTTGAACCTGCTGTCCGCCAAGACTGCCGCGCTGAATCTGTTGTCGTCGTGCGATGCCGCGCTGCGCCGCCACCCGCGTCGCCTGACCGCCGGCGTGGTCACGCTGCTGGCCGGTTTCGGCGTCACCGCCTTCGGCATTGCGCCGCTGGCCCCCGATGCCGCCGCGCTGCCGCGCCGCCTGGTCACCGAGGAACTGCAGATCCCCGGGCTCGAGGCCCAGGTCGATGCGCTGGCCCTGCAGACGCTGGAGCTCTCGCACAGCGACGTCACGCGTGCCAGCGACACCGCCGACACCCTGTTGCGCCGCCTGGGCGTGGCCGATCCTCTGGCCGCCGCCGTGCTGCGCGTCGACCGCGACGCGCGCCGCCTGATTGACGGCCGCGGCGGCAAGATGGTGCAGGTGCGCACCGCTGCCGATGGCACGCTGCTGGAGCTGATCGCGCGCTTTCCGGCGCTCGACGAGCGCCAGGCTGCCACGCATTTCACCCGCCTGACGCTGCGCCGCGATGGTGCGCGCCTGGCCACGACGCTCGAGACCGCCGCGCTGCAGCCGCAGGTGCGCCTGGGCAGCGGCACGATCCGCTCGTCGCTGTTCGCCGCCACCGATGACGCGCGCCTGCCCGATGCCATCGCCAGCCAGATGATCGAGGCCTTCTCGGGCGACATCGATTTCCACCGCCAGCTCAAGAAGGGCGACAGCTTCAGCGTGGTCTTCGAGGCCCTCACGGCCGACGACCAGCCGATCACCTGGAACGACGCCACCGGCCGCATCCTGGCCGCCGAGTTCACCAACAACGGCAAGACGCACCAGGCCCTTTGGTACGCCGATGCGCGCACCGGCAAGGGCCACTGGTTCAGCTTCGATGGCCAGAGCCGTCGCCGCGCCTTCCTGGCCAGCCCGCTGGAGTTCTCGCGCGTGACCTCGGGGTTCGCGATGCGCTTCCACCCGATCATGCAGAGCTGGCGTGCGCACAACGGCGTGGACTACGGCGCGCCCACCGGCACCCCAGTCAAGACCGTGGGCGATGGCGTGGTCGAGTTCGCCGGCCGCCAGAACGGCTACGGCAACGTGGTGCAGGTGCAGCACAGCGGCGGCAAGTCGACGGTGTATGCCCACCTCAGCCGCATCGACGTGCGCCAGGGACAGAAGGTCGAGCAGGGCCAGCGCATCGGCGCAGTCGGCGCCACCGGCTGGGCCACCGGCCCGCATCTGCATTTCGAATACCGCGTCAACGGCGCCTTCCAGGATCCGCTGAAGGTGGCGCGCGCCGCCGAGGCCGTGACCATCGACGCGCAGGCGCGGCCGCAGTTCCTGCGCTTGGCCAGCGCCGCACGCAGCCAGCTTGCGGCCGCTGTCACCACCGTGGGCGGCTTCCGCGGCGACGCCGAGTGAGCGTGGGGCGGGCCGCCGCGGCCCGCGCCGGTTCCCGCTGGCGGCCGCCTGGCCGGCGCACCCATCCCGGCCACCATGCCTGAGCTGCACATCGGCCTGATGTCAGGCACCTCGCTCGATGGCGTCGATGCCGTGCTGGCCCGCTTCGACACCCACGGCACCATCGCCGTGCAGGGCCATGTGCACCAGCCTTTTGCCGCGCCGCTGCGCAGCGAGTTGCTGGCGCTCAACCGGCCGGGCGCCGACGAGCTGCACCGCGCGGCACTGGCCGGCAACGCCGTGGCCGAGGCCTATGCCCAGGCCATCCAGGCCCTGCTGAGGGCCACCGGCACCCGGGCGGCAGCGGTGGCAGCGGTGGGCGCCCATGGCCAGACCGTGCGCCACCGGCCGGGTGAGTTTGACGGCACCGGCTACACCAGCCAGCTGCTCAACGGCGCGCTGCTGGCCGAGCGCTGCGGCATCGACGTGGTGGCCGACCTGCGCAGCCGCGATGTGGCCGCCGGTGGCCAGGGTGCGCCACTGGTGCCGGCGTTTCATGCTGCGCTGTTCGGCCAGCCCGGCCTGGCCCAGGCGGTGCTGAACTGGGGTGGCATCGGCAACCTCACGCTGCTGGGCACCGATGGCGCGGTGAGCGGCTTCGATTGCGGTCCCGGCAACGTGCTGCTCGACCTGTGGTGCGCGCAGCACCGCGGCCAGCCCTTCGACGACGGCGGCGCCTGGGCGGCGCAGGGCCACGTCGATGCCGCGCTGCTGGCCTCACTGCTGAGCGAGCCCTTCCTGCACCGCGTGCCGCCCAAGAGCACCGGGCGCGACCTGTTCCATGCCGAATGGCTGGCGGCGCAGCTGGACGGCTTCGGCACACTGGCCCCGGTGGATGTGCAGGCCACGCTGGCCGAGCTCACCGTGCGCGCGGCCACCGACGCCCTGCACGCCCACCTGCCGGGCCCGCAGCGCCTGCTGGTGTGCGGCGGCGGCGCGCTCAACGCCCACCTGATGGCCCGCCTGGCCGCCCTGCTGCCCGGCACCACCGTGACCACCACCGCCAGCGCCGGGCTGCCGCCGCTGCAGGTGGAGGCCGCGGCCTTCGCCTGGCTGGCCTGGGCCTTCGTGCAGCGCCGCCCCGGCAATCTGCCGGCCGTGACCGGTGCTGCCGGGCCGCGTGTGCTGGGCTGCCTGCATCCGGCCGGCTAGCCAGAAAGCACGGCGGCCACCCGAAGGTGGCCGCAGCAGCCGGGCCACCGGGGCCCGCGAGG
>CAYPDO010000587.1:0-3312 GCA_964409495.1 uncultured Bordetella sp. | reverse complement strand
GCAGGTCGCGGCGCGTCATGTCAAGACCCACGGCATAGCCGTAAATGTGCCGCACGGCATCGGCCGCGGCGATGTCGCGGCCTCCCGTGCCGATGGCCACCACCAGTTCGATCTCGTGGTGCAGGTTGCGGGTGAGCGGCGGGTAATCGATGGCGCCGGTCTCGCCCTCGGCCACCGGCACCACGGCGTCGGCCGGCTTCAGGAAGAAGAACGGCGGCTCGCGGCCCGAAAAGCCCATCTCCTGGGCATGCTCGGCATAGTTGCGGCCCACGCAGTAGATGCGGTGCACCGGAAACAGGCCGCCGCCGGCCACCGGCACGGTGGGCTGGGCGGGCGGGGCGATGACGAGGTTGGCGCTCATGTCGGCGGCGGGTGAAGGGCAACGGTGTTCGATGATGCCATGCAGCCCCGGCCCGCTAAACTCGGCCGCACCATGCTGATCGACCCGCGCCGCATCAAACACTGTCGCCAATGCGGCACCGCGGTGAGCTACCGCGTGCCCGACGACGACAACCGCGAGCGCGCGGTGTGCGGTGGCTGCGGCACCATCCACTACGAGAACCCGCTGAACGTGGTGGGCACGGTGCCGGTATGGGGCGAGCAGGTGCTGCTGTGCAAGCGCGCCATCGAGCCACGCTACGGCTTCTGGACGCTGCCGGCCGGCTTCATGGAACTGGGCGAGACGGTGGCCGAGGGCGCGCTGCGCGAGACCACCGAAGAGGCCGGCGCCCGGATCGAGCTGCAAGGCCTGCTCACCATGCTGAGCGTGGTGCGTGTGGGCCAGGTGCACCTGTTCTACCGCGCACGCATGATCGATGCCACGCTCGACCCCGGCCCCGAGACGCTGGAAGCGCGCCTGTTTCACGAGCACGAGGTGCCGTGGGACGAGATCGCCTTCCGCACCGTGCGCGACACGCTGCAGCACTTCTTCGCCTGCCGGCGTGGCGGTGGCGAGTTTCCGCTGCACATCGGCAGCATCTAGGCGGCGGCCGGGCGGCGCGCGCCGGCCCGCGTCTCAGGCGGCCGCGGTGGCCGGCAAGGGCTGCACGGCCGGCCCGGTGGCCGCATCAAAGCCCAGCGACCACAGCACGTCCAGGTCTTCGGCGGCGCGCACGCCCTCGGCGGTGACGCTCAGGCCCACGCCCTGCACCAGCTGCACCAGGCCCTGCAGGTAGCGGCGGGCATCGGCCGCCTCGGCGGCGGCAATGCCGTTGACATAGCGCGCATCGATGCGCACGCAGTCCAGGCCCAGGTCGGGCAGGCCCTGCGCTGGCGAGACCGCATCGCCGGCATGCTCCAGTCCCAGCATCACGCCCAGCGGGCGCCAGCGCCGAGACAGCTCGCGCACGCGCTGCGGTGCCTCCACGGCCAGGGACTCGGGCAGATCCACCCACAACCGGCTGGCCGCCTCGGGCGCCGCGGCCAGACGCCGCGTGACCGCGTCGACGAAGACGCCGGAAGCCACCGAGGCGGCCGCGATGTTGATGCAGCGCGCCTGGCCATCGCGGGCGATGGCGGCCAGTGCCAGCATCAGCGCGCGTTCGTCGATGGCCATGCTGAGCTGGCTGCGCACCGCCTGGGCCAGCCAGCGCGCCGCGGGCTCATAGGCGCCGCCAGCCACCAGTTGCACACGCAGCGGGCTGTCGAGCATCAGCGTGCGGCCGTCGGGCGTGCACACCGCAAACTCGCCCAGCCGCACCCGGCCCTGCGACAGCGCGCGCATCAGGCGCCGGTGCCAGCCGGCCGATTCATCATCGTGGGCCAGCTGTTCACTGCCGGCGCCACTGGCGGCGTCGGCGACATCGGCGGGTGGCGGCGCGGCCAGCAGGCCGGCCGCCTCGGCATCGGCTTGGCGCAGGGCCGCCTCGGCCTGGGCCAGCACCAGCTCGGCAGCCTGCATGCTGCGCAGTTCCAGGGCCGTGGCCACCACGCGCGCCGCGGGGTCCACCGCCTGGAGGCCGGCCGAGACCGCATGGCGCAGCGCCCGTGTGGTGTCTGCCGCCACACCGCCGGCGGGCAGCAGCAGGGCGAAATCACCGCCGTCCAGCCGGCCGATCAGGCAATGCGCCACGCGTTGCGGGTAGTTCAGCAGCACCTGGGCCACCGACTGCAGCACCCGGTCGGCCGAGCGCCGGCCCAGCCGCTGGTTGATGCCGGCCAGATCGACCAGGCGCAGCATCACCAGGGTCATGCGCGGCGGTGCGCTGTCGGCGCACAGCAGCGCCTCCAGCGCGGCGGTGAAGTGGCGCCGGTTGGCCAGACCGGTGAGCAGGTCGTGGTGCGCCTGCAGGCGCAATGCCTCAAGCTGCGTGGCCTGCAGCGCGAACAAGGCCCGCAGGCGCTCGTGCAGGCGGTCCAGGCCCTGGGCCAGCGGCGACAGTTCAGGCACGGCGGGATGGTGCAGCGGCTGGTAGCCGGCATCGCCCAGGCGCTCGGTCTGCGCCAGCGTATCGGCCACGGCCTGGCGCAGGCGTGCACGCTGGCGGGCGAACAGCACCGCCACCGCCAGCATGGCGGCCATTGCAGCCAGCACCAGCACGTGAAGGGCCCGCCACAGCAGGCCCAGCCCGTGCGCGGGATCGGCCCAGGCCTGCACCAGCAGCACGCGGCCAGCCACCTGCAGGCCGCGCGGTGCCGGCTCGGCCGGCAGTTGCAGTGCCGCCTGGAACCATGCCGGCACGGCGGCCGCTGCGGCGTCGTGCCGGCTGCGGGCCAGCAGGCGGCCATCGCCATCGCGCAGTTCGGCCAGCGGCCAGCCGGCGGCCAATGCCCAGCCAGGCAGTTGGGCCAGCCGTTCGGTCAGGCCACCGGGCGCGCGCGCCAGCGCCTCGGCCAGTGCGGCCGTGGCCGCGGCGTGCTGGCGCGCGACGTCGCGGCGCACCAGGCCGCCCAGCGCCAGTGCCAGCAGCAAGGCGGCCAGCAGGGGGGCAGCCAGTGCCAGCAGCAGCCGCCGCTGCGGCCCGCTCAGCGCTGGCATGCGGGTGCCCGGCTCGACGGCGGGCCAGGCAGGCAGCACAGGCAGCGGGGGCGAATCGGCAGACAGCATCCGAAGGCGGGCGATGGGTGGACAGCACGCACGGCCGTCCCGGGGGCCAGGCCCCGGGGCGGTCACGCTCTGTCACGTTTTCGACCTGCCCGGCGCCAACTTGAACGCGCCGCCCGCCGGGCGTTCAGCGCCGCGCGGGCGGCAGATCGGTGCAGCTGCCGTGCGCCACCTCGGCGGCCATGCCGATGCTCTCGCCCAGCGTGGGGTGCGGGTGGATGGTCTTGCCGATGTCCACCGCGTCGGCGCCCATCTCGATGGCCAGCGCG
>CAYPDO010000586.1:0-3318 GCA_964409495.1 uncultured Bordetella sp. | reverse complement strand
AGGTGGTTGGCCTTGGCGCCCTTGGCCAGCGTGCTGTTCTTGACCTCGACGAAGTTGCCGATGTGCACCTCCTCGGCCAGTTCGGCGCCCGGGCGCAGCCGGGCGTAGGGGCCGATCAGCGAGCCGGCGCCCACCTTGGCGCCCTCGATGTGGCTGAACGGGTGGATCACCGCGCCGCTGGCGATCTCGGCATCGCGGATCACGCAGTGCGCGCCGATGCTCACGTTGTCGCCCAGCACCACGCGGCCCTCGAACACGCAGCCCACGTCGATCTCGCAGTCCTGGCCATGGGCCAGGCTGCCGCGCAGGTCAAAGCGCGCCGGGTCGGCCAGGCGCACGCCGGCCTCCAGCAGGCTTTCTGCCTGGCGCTTTTGCAGCCGGCGCTCCAGGTCGGCCAGCTGCAGCGGGCTGTTGACGCCCAGCACCTCGGTTTCATTGGGCGCGTGGCTGGCCACCACCGGCACGCCCTCGGCCACGGCCATGGCCACGATGTCGGTCAGGTAGTACTCCTTCTGCGCGTTGTCGTTGCGCAGCGCCATCACCCACTTCTTCAGCAGCGCGGTGGGCGCGGCCATCATGCCGGTGTAGACCTCGCGGATCTCGCGCTGGGCGGTGGTGGCGTCCTTGTGCTCGACGATGCCCAGCACGCGGCCGCCGTGGCCCCCGCTGTCGCCGCCCGAGCGCAGGATGCGGCCGTAGCCCGTGGCGTCGGCCAGCTCGATGGTCAGCAGCGCCAGCTGGCGCCCGCCGCAGGCCTCGGCCAGCGCGCGGGCGGTCTCGGGCGCGATCAGCGGCACGTCGCCGTTGAGGATCAGCGTGGTGCCCTCGTCACCCAGGTGCGGCACCACCTGCTGGATGGCATGGCCGGTGCCCAGTTGCGGCATCTGGCGCACCGGCAGCACGCCACGCGGCGCGATGGCAGACTCGACCTCGTCGGCGCCATGGCCGGTGATCACCAGCGTGCGGTCGGCACCCAGCGACTGCGTGGTGTCGAGCACATGCGCCAGCAGCGCACGGCCGGCCAGCTTGTGCAGCACCTTGGGCAGGCGCGACTTCATGCGGGTGCCCTTGCCCGCCGCCATGATCACGATGTCGAGTGCCATGAAGAACCGTCTGCCTTGGAATGTGAAGCACCGGATTATCGGCGCCATGCAGTGGGCGCTGGTGGCGGCAAGCATGACGCTGCTCACGGCCTGCAGCACGGTGCAGCTGGGCTACAACCAGGGCCCCACGCTGGCCTGGTGGTGGCTGGACCGGCAGATCGACTTCAACGCCGAGCAGCGCCCGCGTGTGCAGGCGGCGCTGCAGGCCTGGTTCGACTGGCACCGCGCCACGCAGATGCCGGCCTATGCCGACGAGCTGGCGCGGCTGCAGAAGCTGGCCGCCGGGCCGGTCACCGCCGCCCAGGTGTGCGCGCAGGTGGCCGGCTGGCAGCAGCGCGCGCGCGTGGCCGTCGAGCAGGCCCTGCCGGCCGCCGCCGAGGTGGTGCGCACGCTGACGCCGGCACAGATCAGCCAGCTGGAGCGCCACCAGGCCGAGGCGCTGGAGGACGCCGCGCGCGAGTTCCTGCGGCCCACGCCGGCCGAGCGCCGCCGCAAGGCGCTGGAACGCGCCATCGAGCGCTTCGAACCCTTTTATGGCCCGCTGGACGAGGCCCAGCGCCAGCGCCTGGAGGCGGCGCTGGCCGCCGCGCCCCTGGACGCTGAGCGATGGCTGGACGAACGCCGCGCGCGCAGCCAGGCCCTGGTGCGCGCACTGCGCCAGTGGCAGGCCGAGCAGGCCGATGCCGCCACCGTGCAGGCCGGGCTGCGCCGGCTGGCCGAGGAGACCCTGGCATCGCCGCGGCCGGCCTATGCCGACTACCAGCGCCGCGCCACCGAGGCCAACTGCGCCCTCACGGCCGAGCTGCACGGCAGCGCCAGCGCCGCGCAGCGCCAGCGCGCGGTGGAGCGGCTGAAGGGCTGGGAAGACGACGTGCGCAGCCTGGCTGCCGTGCGGCGCTGAGGTGGCGCCTCAGCGCCCGGCCGCTCAGCCCGGCGCCAACGGCACGCGCACGGTGCGCGGGTTCGGGCCGGTGGCGGGAAAGTCGCGCAGCGCCGCCGCGAACAGCGGCGCCAGCAGGCCATCGGTGTCATTGCGCCAGCCCTCGCTGCTGGCGCGGGCTTCGTACAGCGGCTGGCCGGTGCCGCGCTCGCGGATCAGCAGCGCCACCTCGCGGTCGTAGCGCGGGTTCTCGTAGCGCGTTGGCAGCGGGCCCCAGAACGGGCCGCGCCAGGGGTTCACCCGCCAGGGCCCGAAGCCGCCATGCCACCACAGCGGGTCGTCCCAGGGCGAGCGCTCGGTGCGGCTGACGCGGGCGCCCAGCTGCACCACCAGCTCGGGCTCGCCGCCCGCGGCCACCGGCACGAAGCCAGCCCGCGCCAGCGCCGCCGCGGCGGCGGCTTCAAGCTGCTGCTGCAGGCCAGCCTGCGGGCCCTGCTGCTGCGAGGGCAGGCGCTCGAAGGCATAACTGCCGCGGTGCGCGGCGTCGCGCGTGGCCGGCCAGTCGCCGAAGCTGCTCACCTCCACGCCCAGTTCGCCCAGCGTGGCGCAGCCGCCCAGCAGGCCGGTGGTGGCGCCCAGTGCGGCCAGCGCGGCCAGCGGAAACAGGTGTCGTCGTTGCATCATGAACTCCTGGAAACCCCGCCTCCTGAACCGCCCCACCTGAGCATGCCGCCCTCCGGCGCCGGCTCAACCCGCCGCGTCAGTCGCGCACGAAGCGGATCGGCTGCGCCTTGGGTGTACCGCAATCGTCGGCCGCTTCATCCTGATCGTCGTCATGGTCGAAGGCCTTGTCGCCGGACGGATCGGGCGTGCCTGTGGGCTTGATCGACGTGAACGGGTAAAGGTTCCGGTCCATCATGTGCGACGGGGTGATGTGGCCCATGGCGCGCAGCATGTTGTCGCTGCGGCCGGGGTACTGCTTCTCCCACTCGCGCAGCTGGGCCTTGATGGTGGCGCGCTGCAGGTTCTCCTGGCTGCCGCACAGGCTGCACGGGATGATCGGGTACTGGCGGTGCCGGGCCCAGGTTTCCAGGTCTGTCTCGGCCACATAGGCCAGCGGGCGGATCACCGTGTGGCGGCCGTCGTCGCTGACCAGCTTGGCCGGCATGCCTTTCAGGCGGCCGCCGAAGAACATGTTCATCATCATCGTGACGATGATGTCGTCGCGGTGGTGGCCCAGCGCGATCTTGGTGGCGCCCAGTTCACCCGCCACGCGGTACAGGATGCCGCGCCGCAGCCGCGAGCACAGGCTGCACATCGTCTTGCCCTCGGGGA
>CAYPDO010000585.1:0-3322 GCA_964409495.1 uncultured Bordetella sp. | reverse complement strand
ACGATCGCCAGCAGGAAGCTCTGCAAGTTTGCCACTCGGTTGTGGCCCTGGGTAGAGGTCGCGCGAGGTCTTGAAACCGGCGCAGGTTCATGTGTCCAGCGTGTGCCTGATGACACGGGCCGCACTGCGTAGCATGGTTGCGGATCAATGTCGTGGGCCGTATCAACGAGGTTGGCTCAGCGCAGGGCGACACCCCGACCTGGCCGGCGGTCGGCTGATGGCACCGACTGCTCTCCAGCACCTCGATCTGCGGACTGGCTGGCCGGGCCCGACCCGAAGCCGCCATTTGCTCCGCTCCACAGCTGCTCGTCGTTCAAGGAACGAGCGCACTTCGCGGCGCAGTCGCTCCCTAGCACTGTTACCGGCCGCCGCTAGCCCTACGATTGGCAGTGACCACGCTGCTCGATCAGTTCGACGCGGTAGCCATCCGGGTCTTCGACGAAGGCGATGATCTCTCCGGGGCTGCCGTTCAGCGGCCCCGCAGGGCGCGTGACCGCTACACCGGAGCGTGACAGCAACTCGGTGGCCTCTCGAGCATCGGTGACCCCGATCGCAACGTGACCGAAAGCGCTACCAAGTTCGTAGTGGTGATCTCCCCAGTTGTGGGTCAACTCCAGCACGGCCTGCGCTGTCTCTGGCCCATAGCCGACGAACGCGAGCGTGAAGCGCCCTTCGGGAAACTCCTGCCGGCGCAACAGGCACATGCCGAGCTTGCCGACGTAGAACGCCAGTGCTCGGTCCAGGTCGCGCACGCGCAGCATGGTGTGCAGCAAACGTGCGCCCTGCAAGGGGAATTTGGTCATGGAGTGAACTGAGCGATGCCATTGCCGAAGGACCAGTTCTCCCGGCTCGACTCGACCAGATTGATGATCAGATCCTGCGGGCTGAGACCCGCGTCAGCCTGAGCATTGGAAGCGATGGCTGCGTACAAGACCTTCTTTTGGGCCACGGAGCGGCCAGGCGCACAGGTGATCTGGAGGAAGACCGCGTCGGCCGAATGCTCGATGCCGAGAAACTGCGGCGTGATGCGCAACTGATGGCCGGCAGCGTGAGACGAGAAGGCCTGAAAGCAGTCCTCGTCCGGAATGGCAAAGGCTTCGACCATGGCACGGTGAACGGTGTCACCCAGCTTGCGGACACGTGCGTCTTTGCGGTCCCAGCCATGAAATAGATGAACGAAAGGCATGGGGCTCCCCTGGCGTTGGATGTGGAGGAAGGGCGCCGCGTGGCGCCCCGGACGGTCACGCAGCCGCGATCGCCACGCCCAGCTCCGCGTTCGTCAAGGCCTCACCGGCGATACCCCAGGTGCCGTCGACCGCATGCTTTACGTTCACCCAGATGTGCTCGCGTGCCTGGCGGCCCCCGCAAGCCTCGTAGACGATGTCAGTGGCTTCCTTCACGTAGGCGCGCTGTACCTCGCGTGAAGTGAACGCAAAGGACGGCGTGAGCCACTCGACCACAGCCACAGGCAGGGGCTCCAGCCCGCGAGAACTGCTGCCTGCCGGCACGGATTGCACATGTCCGACCACGTTGGGCGTCAGCGCCCGGTTGCCGGACAGTCCGTGCAGCCGCAGGAAGGACTCGGATAGCTTCGCCACGGTGTCCGCGTAGCGGCTTTGCGGGATCAGCCCTTCGGTCACGATGAGGGTCAAAGGCATGTGATATCTCCAGTCATTGACGGGTTGCGGAAGGCGCTCGAATAACGAACGTGATCCCATCGTAAGTAGCGATCGTTATCCGACTGGTATGATGGGAGATTGACGATCGACACGACGCGCCATGAGAAGCCAACAGAAGGAGCAGACCCGCCAACGCATGCTGCAAGCGGCGGCCGAGGGGTTTCGCAGCCAGGGATACGGCATCGGTGTGGACGGCCTGGCCAAGCGGGCGGGTGTCACATCTGGCGCCTTCTATGTGCACTTCGGCTCCAAGGCCGGCGCTTTCAGGGATGCCGTGTCCTATGGCATGGACGATCTTCTGAATGGCGTGCGCTTCTTCCAGCAGGAGCATGGCTTCGCCTGGTGGCCAGAATTCGTCCGGTTCTACCTGGGGGCCAAGCGCACCTGCGACCTGGCGCAGAGCTGCACTTTGCAGACGCTCACGCCCGAACTGGCCCGTGCCGACGAAGCCGCCCGCCAGCTCTTCGAGTCGCGGCTTCGCGACGTGGCTGAAGCGGTGGTCTCGGGCCCGGACTCGCCCGCCAAGCCAGCCACCTTTGCAGAAGCACTGGTGGTCCTGGCCTCGCTGATCGGCGCAGTGACGCTGGCGCGCGCCGTGGTGGACGAGTCGATGGCGGCACTGATCGCCAAGGGCTTGGAGCGTCAATTGTTAGGTTGAGCTAACGACTGGCGCAACTGTGAGCTCCGTTGAGACCGCGGCGCGCTGACAGGGGTTCAGATACGTTGCCCCAAACCTGCCCTTCGGGGGGGGGGCGCCGAGACGGAGACTGGGCGATCAACCCGAATGACCGCTCGTGTTTAGGGTTGTGGGATACCTGCCCGCGGATGCGGTCACGCGCCGAGTAGCGATGACCTGAGGGCACGTGCGACTGGTCGGCCTCTGAGCGGCTGCGGTGGTGGCCCGGCTCATGATGCTGGTGGCCCCCTGATGTTGTCGCCGCGCAGGAAGACCTGCAGAACCAGCAGTGCCCGCCCACAGTGCCGGCACACGAAGACCGGGGCCTGCGCGCCGGCAGGCGTGGCAGGGGCTGCCACCGGCGCGGGCTCGACTTGAACCTGTAACGCTTCACGCACGCGAGCGAGGTCGGCGCGGCGGCTGCCGTTGGCCAGCAGCCCGTAGTGCCGGATCCGATGGAAGCCGCCGGGCAGCACATGCAGAAGGAAGCGCCGCATGAACTCCTGCGGCGCCAGCGTCATGGTCTTGTAGCGCGTGCGCCCCTTGGTCCGGTAGTTGTTCCACCGGAAGCACACGTCCTGGTCGCCCATCGCCACGAGCCGGCTGTTGGAGATCGCCACCCGGTGCGTGTAGCGCGACAGGTAGGCCAGCACCGCCTTCGGCCCGGCGAACGGCGGCTTGGCGTAGACCACCCACTCGACCTTGCGCAGCGGCGCCAGCCAGGCCCTGAACTGCGCAGCGTCCGCCAGGCCGGCATGCTCGCCGAAGAACTTCAGTCGGCCGGCCTGGTGCAGCCGCTGCAGCTCTTCAAGGAACCGGCGCCGGAACAGCCGCGAGAGCACGCGCACAGGCAGGAGGAAGCCTGGCCGACACGTCACCCAGGTGGTGCCGTCCGGTGCCAGCCCGCCGCCGGGCACGATGCCGTGCACGTGCGGGTGGTGCGTCAGCGCCGAGCCCCAGGTGTGCA
>CAYPDO010000584.1:0-3325 GCA_964409495.1 uncultured Bordetella sp. | reverse complement strand
CAGCGGCCCAGGCAGCGGCCCGGTCACCCGAACCGTCAGCTGTTCCATCCGCCGTGCCCGCGGCACTGCCGGGCGCGGCCCGGGCCGCTGCGCCCGGCGCAGCCTCATCGGCCCGCCTGGGTGAGCGGCCACTGGCGGGCGCGCCCGATGCCGGCGCGCGCCTGGGCCATGACCTGGCCACGCCACCCTCGCTGCCCGCCAGCGCGCCGCGCCTGAACCTTGAACTGGCGCGGCCACGCGGCGGCGAGTTGTCGCGCCGTTCCACCGCGGGCGTGCTGCCGCTGCTGCCACGCCCGCCTGACACGCCGGCCAAGTCCAAGCTCGCCGAAGAACTCGACAAGGCCGGCAAGCCCGATTGCCGCACCGCCTACAGCGCCATGGGCCTGGCCGCGGCCGCGCCGCTGGTGCGCGATGCCATCCGCGGCGACGGCTGCCGCTGGTAGGCGTCCAGGCGTGCGGTATTTCCCGCATCGCCGTGTGGCGAGATGGCCACCCCTCTGGTGAGGGTTTCTGGACGCCCACCCAACGTGTCATTGTTGCGGCATGTACCGGCCTGTCCTGCATCCGCAAGGCCCGGCCGGACCGATTCACCGGGATCGCTGCCCGCGTGCAATGCCGCACACACCGGATGGAAAGGTGCACCGGTATCGCGGTTACTGCTGATGCGGCGATCTCGGCGAAAACGATAGAATTGTTTCCAACAGTGACAGCCTGGACGAGCAAACCAGGCCATTCATGTGGAAGGTCAGGGTGCTTGCCGGCTCCGTGCTGGCGTGTCGTTGGGACACCTGAGCGAACCACGGGCACTGCACAACTAGAAACGGGCGTCGTCGGCATGTGCGAGCGACGGCTTCAAGGGGAGGAACCCTTCGAAAGCCAAACGAGATGAATACAAGAACTGTCACGATCCATACCGGGGTGCGCATCCGCGTGCCCGAGCACATCCAGCGCATCGACACCCACAGCACGCACGGCTGGCAGATGCGCTACGGGCAGCCCACGCTGTTCTTCTCTGACGGGCAGGGCGCCGGCAACGGGCCGCGCCAGGCGCTCAAGCGCGCGGTCGAGGCGCTGCGCCAGCGCATCGCCGAGCTGCCCGCGCCCACCGGCCTGCAGCGCGAGATCAGCCCGAACAAGCAGAACGACCTGCCGGTGGGCATCAGCGGCCCGATCCTGCGGCACCGCCCCGGCCGCTCGGTGCCCGAGTGCCATTTCTCTGTGAACCTGCCGCGTTTCGGTGCCAAGCCGCTGCGCCGCAGCGTGTACATCGCCAACCAGAACACCTACTCGCCCGAGCGCTACCAGGCGGCGCTGGATTCGGCCATCCAGATGCGCCGCGAGGCCGAGGCCCAGTACCAGCTGGACGCCACCGAGGCCAAGCGCAAGTCGGCCAGCAAGCTGTGACCGCCTGAGCGTCCGGGCCCCGCGCGTCGCGCGGGGCTGGGCGCGGCTGATCGCAGGCTTGGGCGCTTCGGCCGTGCGCGCGGGCGGTTCATCGCAAGCGCCTCGCGGGGCCGCAGCGGGATGCCGATGATTCAAGCATCGCATCACCCCTGTTGCAGCCACCGGAGCACCGCCATGATCCCGCAACGCCTGTTCGCCACCACCGCCCAGCACCTGGCCGCGCTGGGCCTGGCCGCCGTCACCACCCTGGCCATCCTGTCGTCGATGACGGGCCTGGCCGGGGGCTACCGCGACGCGCAGATGCTGGCGCTGGCCGCCAGCCAACCGGTGGCCAGCATCGCCGGCCCCGCCACTGCCGCACCGGCGCGCAAGCCCAAGGCCTGAGCGTTCGTCTCGGGCCCGGCGCCGCCGTGGCGCCGATGTTTGCGCGCTGCGCGCCATGGCAGCATGCCGGCATGAAAGTTCTGGTCACCGGATCCAGCGGCCGCATCGGTCGCGCCGTGCTGCTGGCCCTGCAAGACCAGGGGCACCAGGCCCAGGGCCTTGACCTGCGGCCCGCCGACACCACCCGCTGGGTGGGCGATCTGGGCGACGCCGCACTGCTGGCCCGCGCGCTGCGCGGCCAGCAGGCCGTGGTGCATGCCGCGGCACTGCATGCGCCGCATGTGGGCCAGGTGCCCGATGCGCAGTTCGAGCGCGTCAATGTGCAGGCCACGCGTGCGCTTGCCCAGGCCGCGCTGCAGGCCGGCGTGCGCCGGCTGGTCTACACCAGCACCACGGCCTTGTATGGCCTGGCTGGCGCTGCGCAGGCCGCAGGCGCCGGCCCGGACGGCAACCCGGCGCCCGTGCCCTGGATCACCGAGCGCACGCTGCCGCAGCCGCGCACCATCTACCACCGCAGCAAGCTGGCCGCCGAGGCCGTGCTGGCCCAGTCGGCAGCCGCCGCGGGCGGGGCGCTGGAGGTGTGCATCCTGCGCATGTCGCGCTGCTTTCCTGAACCGGTGCCGGCCATGGCGCTGTACCGCCTGCACCGCGGCGTCGATGCGCGCGACGTGGCCCAGGCGCATGTGCTGGCGCTGACCCATCGGCTGCCGGCGGCAGATCCGGACATCGGCGCGCCCTGCTTCATCGTCTCGGGCCCGCCGCCCTTCCAGCGCGACGATGCCCCGATGTTGCGCCACCAGCTGCGCGCAGTGCTGCAGCGGCGCTGTCCGGCCTTGCTGCAGGCCTTTGACCGGCAGGGCTGGCCGCTGCCGGCGGGCATCGACCGGGTGTACGACCCCTCGCACGCGATGCAGCAGCTGGGCTGGCAAGCGCAGCATGGCGTCGAATCGGTGCTGGCGCAGTGGGCAGCCGGCGCGCCGCAGGTGCTGCCGCCGCCGTAGCCGCCGGAGCAGCCGCCGCCATCCAGCCGCCACGACCTGGCCGCCGCAAAGTGGCCGCTCAGGCGCGGTGCGTGACGTAGATGTCGGTATCGGGCAGCAGGCGGCGCAGGGTCTGGAAGGCCGTGTCGGCCAGCTCGGCGCCGCCGCAGCGCGGGTTCACCGCCAGCTCCAGCTCGGCCTCGCCATCGCCCAGCGTGAGCGCCCGCACCACGCGGTTCTGGTCGCCATCGACCGGCAGACCCAACGACTGCTGCAGCGCCTGCATCACCCGTTGCAGCTCAGCCTCGGGGCCGCGCAGCGCGGGAGCGCCGCAGGGCTCGCCCAGGGCACTGCGGCACACCGGGCCGCTGCTGGCCTGCAGACAGGCCGCGCTGCCGCGCGTGGCCTGCAGCGGCTGGATCGGGATGATGGTGGCTGAGCGGCCCATGGCCCGTGACTGTGCCTCAAGCGGCTGACCCGGGGATGACAAAGATCAAATCCCAACGCCAGCGATGCGGGGGTCAGCCGCGCACGAACAGCGTCACCAGCGGGCTGTC
>CAYPDO010000583.1:0-3329 GCA_964409495.1 uncultured Bordetella sp. | reverse complement strand
GGCCGAGCGCTCGGCCGCTCCGGAGCCGACCGGCCAACCCGCCTGGCGGGTGGCGCCGCGTACCCGCGGCGCCGGGTGCCTCAGACCAGGCCCTCGGCCTTCATCACCGCCTGCACCGCCGGCAGCGCGGCCACGCGCTCGCGCCAGGCCAGCAGCTGGGTGTAGGGCGACAGGTCCACGCCGGTGGGCTTGGCCCAGTTGGTCACGGTGAACAGGTAGGCATCGGCGGCGGTGAAGGTGTCGCCCATCACGAAGCTCTTGCCCTCGAGCTGCTCGTTCACCCAGCGCAGGCGGCCGGCCAGGCGCTCGCCCACCGCGGCCTTGAACTCGGCATTCGCCGCCGGGTTGAAGTACACGCCGAAGCCGCCCTTGTGCAGCTCGGTGCTGATGAAGGTCAGCCAGGCCTGCAGGCGGTAGCGCGGCATCGTGCCGTTGGCCGGCGCCAGGGCCTTGTCGGGCACCTGGTCGGCCACGTACTGCATGATCACCGGGCATTCGGTCAGGCGCTCGCCGTCGGCCAGCTCGAGCAGCGGCACATAGCCCAGCGGGTTGATGGCGCGGTAGTCGCTGCCGTCGGGCAGCAGCTTGGTCTTGGTGGGCGCGGCGATGGCCTGGAAGGGCAGGCCCGAGGCCTGCAGCACGATGTGGGCGGCCATCGAGCAGGCGCCGGGGCTGTAATAGAGCTTCATGCGGGGATCTCCTTCAGGGTGGGATCGCCACGGCCCGGCCGTGCGGCAGCACCGCCGGGGCGGCGATCGGCGCAGTATGCTGCGGCCACGCTGTTGCTGCAGAGAGCCCCCACATGCCCCGTCCCGTGCTCGACGAATCCGCCATCCATCCGGCCATCCGCGCCCAGGTGGCCGGGCAGCACGCCGACATCGTGCGCGAGGTGCAGCAGGCCATCGCCCGGCACCCGGTGGTGGTGGTGGGCATGGCCGCCAACCCCTGGCCGAAAAAGGCGCGCCGCGCGCTCGATGCCGCCGGCATCGCCCACCACGATCTCGACTATGGCGGCTACCTGAGCGAATGGCGCCGCCGCAATGCGCTGAAGATGTGGAGCGGCTGGCCGACCTTTCCGATGGTCTTCGTCAAGGGCCAGCTGGTGGGCGGTGCCAACGATCTGCAGAAACTGCTCGACAGCGGCGAGCTGAAGCAGCTGCTGGGCTGATGCGCCGCCTGGTCATCGCGCGGCGCGCACTGGCCGCCGGCCTGGCGGCGCTGCTGGCCGCCGGTGCTGCGCCCGTGCAGGCAGCGCCGGCCACGCCGGACGCCTCGCCCGGCCTGACAAGCTGCCGGCTCAAGCACCTGCGCCAGGCCGCGCTGTGCGGCGTGCTGCGCCGCCCGCTCGATCCGGCGCGGCCGGCCGGCACGGCCATCGACATCCACTACGCCGTGCTGCCGGCGCAGGCGCGGCACAAGGCGGCCGATCCGGTGTTCTTCTTTGCCGGCGGGCCGGGCCAGAGCGCCATCGACGCCGCCGCCCACTTTGCCGGCCAGCATGCGCGGCTGAACCAGCGCCGCGACCTGGTGTTCGTCGACCTGCGCGGCACCGGCCGCAGCGCGCCGCTGCGCTGCGCCGACGACCTGCCCGAGGCCCCGCCGCAGCCGCTGGCCGAGCAGTTCAGCGCCCCGGCGCGGCTGGCGCGGCTGGCGGCCTGCCGCACGGCGCTGCAGGCCCTGCCGCACGGCGACCTGCGCTTTTTCACCACCACACTGGCGGTGGCCGATGTCGAGGCCGTGCGCCAGGCGTTGGGCGCGCCGCGGGTCAACGCCATCGGCGTCTCCTACGGCACGCGGGTGGTGCTGGAGTGGCTGCGCCAGCAGCCGCAGGCCTTGCGCCGCCTGGTGCTGGACGGCGTGGCACCGCCCGATCTGCGCCTGTCCGAAGCTGCGGCGCTGGACAACCAGCAGGCGCTGGATGCGCTGCTGGCCGATTGCGCACGCGATGCCGCCTGCACGCAGCGCCACCCGGCGCTGCGCCAGCAGCTGCAGGCGCTGGCCGCGCGGCTGCCGCTCACCGTGAGCCTGCCCCACCCGTTGAGCGGCCTGCCCGAGCCGGTGATGCTGGACCGCGATGCGCTGGCCGCCCTGCTGCGTGCGCCACTGTATGCACCGGCGCTGGCCGCCGGCCTGCCCGCGGCCATCGACGCGGCGGCGCAGGGCCGCTGGGCACCGCTGGCCGGCCTGGGCGCGGCGCTGGGCGGCGGCATGGGCCTGGCCACCGGCCTGCACCACAGCGTGGTGTGCGCCGAAGATCGGGGCGCCGAGGCGCCCGCGCCGGCGCCTGAAGAGCAGGCCGCGTCGCAGCAGCCGGCCAACCTGTTTGCCGGTGCGCTGCGCCAGCACTACCAGCGCGTCTGCGCCGACTGGCCGCGCGGCGCGGTGCCGGCCGCCTTCTACCGCGTGGCGCCGTCGCCGGTGCCGGTGTGGCTGCTGTCGGGCGGCGCCGATCCGGTGACGCCGCCGCGCCATGCCGAGCGCGCCGCGCGTGCGCTGGGGCCGCAGGCGCGGCACATCGTCATCGGCCAGGCCGGCCATGGCGTGGCCGCACTGCCCTGCGTGCGTGATGCGCTGCAGCGCTTCATCACGCAGGCCGACGATGTGCTGGCGCTGGGCACCGACCGCGAGGCCCTGGCCGCCTGCCACCAGCAGCTGCCGCGGCCACCGGCCTTCGTGCCGCCGGGCGGCGGCCTCACCGCCAGCCGGGGTGCGCGATGATCGAGGTGCAGGGCGTGTCCAAGGCCTATCCAGCGGCCGGCGGTGCTGTCGGGTGGTGGCCATGGCGCCGCGCCGCGGCGCCGGTGCAGGCGGTGCGCGCGGTCAGCTTCACGGTGGCCGACCGCAGCATCACCGGCCTGCTGGGCCCCAACGGCGCCGGCAAGACCACCACGCTGCGCATGGTGGCCGCGCGCGTGCTGCCCGATGCCGGCACGGTGCGGGTGGACGGCATCGACGTGGCACAGCGGCCGCAGGCCGTGCGCGCCTGCCTGGGCGTGCTGAGCGACGCGCGCGGCCTGTACCCGCGGCTCACCGCGCGCGAGAACATCGTCTACCACGGCCGCCTGCATGGCCTGGATGCCGACACCGCCGCCGCCCGCGCCGCCGAACTGGCCCGCCTGCTGGAGATGACCCCGCTGCTTGACCGCCGCACCGAGGGCTTCAGCCAGGGCGAGCGCATGAAGACCGCGCTGGCCCGCGCGCTGGTGCACGGCCCCAAGCACCTGATCCTGGACGAGCCCACCAACGGCCTGGACGTGCTGGCCACCCGCGCGCTGCGCGAGGCCCTGCGCACGCTGCGCGACGAGGCCGGCCAGTGCATCGTGTTCTGC
>CAYPDO010000582.1:0-3343 GCA_964409495.1 uncultured Bordetella sp. | reverse complement strand
GCGTGGTGTGGGTGGTGTTCAACACCGCCATCGCCCTGGTGCTGATGGAGATGAACGTGTTCCAGGCACTCGGCCATGTGCTGGGCCTGTTCAGCAACATCGCCATCGCCTGGATCATGGCCGTGGTGGCCGATCTGGTGATCAACAAGCCGCTGGGCCTCTCGCCCCCCGGCATCGAGTTCCGCCGCGCCCACCTGCACGACATCAACCCGGTGGGCGTGGGGGCGATGGGCATCGCCTCGGTGGCCAGCGTGGCCGCGCACCTGGGCGCGTTCGGGCCGATGGCGCAGGCCTTCTCGGCCATGATTGCGCTGGTGGTGGCGATGGTGGTCTCGCCGCTGATCGCCTGGGCCACCGGCGGGCGCTTCTACATCGCGCGCCGCACCCGCACGGCGCGGGCGGTGCAGGCCGCGGCCGATGGCGACGGCGCCTACCTGGGCGCCGTCACGCTGCGCCGCTGCGTGGTGTGTGAGCGCGATTACGAACCCGAGGACATGGCCGCCTGCCCGGCCTATGGCGGCCTCATCTGCAGCCTGTGCTGCACCCTGGATGCGCGCTGCGACGACCTGTGCAAGCCACAGGGCCGCCTGGCCTGGCAATGGGGCCGCCTGCTCGAACGCCTGTTGCCGGCGGCAGCCGCCCAGCCGCTGCGCCGCGGTCTGGCCGACTACCTGCTGCTGATGGCCGTGGTGCTGCCGGCGCTGACGCTGCTGTTCGGCGTGCTGTATGCGCTGGGCCAGCGCTCGCTGGCCACCGCCGATGCGCTGAGCGCTGCCGCCGTGGCGCCACTGCTGCGCAGCGGGCTGATGCAGGTGTTCTTCGTGGTGCTGCTGATCGCCGGCATGGCCTGCTGGTGGCTGGTGCTGGCGCACCGCAGCCGCGAGGCCGCGCAGCAGGAGAGCCGGCGCCAGACCCAGGCGCTGCACCGCCAGGCCATCGCGCTGCGCCACGAGATCGAATCGCACCGCCGCACCGATGCCCAGCTGCAGCAGGCCAAGGCCAGCGCCGACGCCGCCAACCAGGCCAAGAGCCGCTACATCACCACCATCAGCCACGAGCTGCGCACACCGCTCAACGGCATCCTGGGCTATGCCCAGCTGCTGGAGGACGATCCATCGATCCCGCCGCACCGGCGCGATGCGGTGAAGGTCATCCGCCGCGGTGGCGACCACCTGCTCAGCCTGATCGAGGGCACGCTGGACATTGCCCGCATCGAGAGCGGCCGCCTGGCGCTCGAGGCCGCGCCGATGCGCTTTGCCGAAGGCCTGGACGAACTGGCGCACCTGATCGAGCCGCAGGCCGTGGCGCGCGGCCTGCGCTTTGTGCACACCCGCAGCGGCACGCTGCCAGCCCTGGTGCGGGCCGATGAGAAGCGGCTGCGCCAGATCCTCATCAACCTGCTGGGCAATGCGGTGAAGTTCACGCGGGCCGGCGAGGTGCGCTTTCGCGTCGACTATGCGCGCGAGATGGCACGCTTCGAGATCGAGGACACCGGCCCCGGCATGGATGCCGACGAACTGCAGCGCGTGTTCGAGCCCTTCCAGCGCGGCAGCGCGGCCGGCGGCAATGCGGCCGGCGGCACCGGCCTGGGCCTGACCATCGCGCGCATGCTCACCGAGCTGATGGGCGGCGACATGGGCGTGCACAGCACACCGGGCCAGGGCACGCGCTTCACCGTGCGCCTGTACCTGCCCGAGCTGCGCACCGATGCCGCGGCCGAGGCCGCCGGCGTGCTGGCCCACATGCGCCGGCCGGTGGGCTACCGCGGCGAGCGGCGACGCCTGCTGGTGGTCGACAACGAGGAGGCCGATCGCCGCCTGGTGGCCGACCGCCTGGCACCGCTGGGCTTCACGCTGCGCCAGGCGGCCTCGGGCGAGGAGGCGCTGGGCCTGCTGGCCAGCGAGCCGGTGGACGCGATCTTCCTGGACCTGGCCATGCCGGGCATCGACGGCTGGACCATGCTGCGCCGGCTGCGCGAACAGGGCCTGAGCAGCGCGCCGGTGGCCATCGTCTCGGCGAACGCCTTCGACAAGGGCCTGGAAAACGACCTGGGCATCACGCCGCAGGATTTCCTGGTCAAGCCGGTGCGCATGGGCGAGCTGCTGCAGTGGCTGCAGCGCCGCCTGGGCGTGGCGTGGATCAGCGCCCCCGATGCCGAGCCCGCCGCACCTGACCCTGCGGCCGAGGCGCTGGTGCCGCCGCCGCCCGATGCGCTGCGCGCGCTGGACGATCTGGTGCGCCTGGGCTATCTGCGCGGCATCCAGAAGAAGCTCGACGCCATCGAGACCGAACACCCGGCCAGCGCCGGCTTCGTGGCCCAGCTGCGCGAGCTGGCGCGCCGCTTCCAGCTCGACAGCGTGCAGCAGATCATCCGCAGCGCGCTGGCCCGGCCGGCCTGACCGGCCGCGGCGTGACGACAATGCCGGCCATGAACCCGCAGGATCCCGAGCTGTTTGCCATTGCCGGCGTGGCGCCGCCGGAAGGCGATGTGGTGCTGATCGTCGACGACCAGCCCGACAACCTGGCCGTGTTGCACGACGCGCTCGACGAGGCCGGCTACACCGTGCTGGTGGCCACCGACGGCGCCAGCGCGTTGCGCCGGGCCGCCGAGGCCCAGCCCGACATCGTGCTGCTGGACGCGATGATGCCGGGCCTGGACGGCTTCGAGGTGGCGCGGCGGCTGAAGGCCGAGCCCGAGACCGCGGCCATTCCCATTGTGTTCATGACCGCGCTCACCGAGACCGAGCATGTGGTGGCAGCCTTCGGCGCCGGTGGCGCCGATTACGTCACCAAGCCGATCCAGGCACGCGAGGTGCTGGCGCGCATCACCGCCCACCTGCAGACGGCCAAGGCCCAGCGCCAGGCGCGCAATGCGCTGGACGCCTTCGGCCATGCCACGCTGGTGCTGCGCGCCGACGATGGCCGCCTGGTGTGGCAGACGCCGCTGGCCCGCCGCCTGCTGCGCGACCACTTCGGCAGCGACGGGCCCTATGCACCCACGCCGATGATCGACTGGCTGCGCCGCAGCGTGGCCGCGCTGCCGGGCCCGGGTGGCGTGGCCGCGGCACCGACGGCCACGCCCGTGCCGCCGCTGGTGAGCGCCCGCGGCGGCCGGCGCCTGACGCTGAAGCTGCATGCCATGGGCGAGCCGGGCGAGGGCGCCGGCGAGACACCGCCCGACAGCGGC
Organism: uncultured Bordetella sp.; assembly: GCA_964409495.1. GTDB lineage: Bacteria > Pseudomonadota > Gammaproteobacteria > Burkholderiales > Burkholderiaceae_C > Pseudaquabacterium. The sequence continues at coordinate 156 of CAYPDO010000582.1, read as the reverse complement.
AGCGCGGTGGACGGCGAATGGCTGATCGTGGCCAGCGAAAGCAACGACGCCGCGCTGATCGATGCCATGGTGCAGGCCTTTCGCGTCACCGCGCGCGAGGCCGAGGTGCTCTACTGGGTGGCCAAGGGCAAGACCAACCGCGACATCGGCGACATC
>CAYPDO010000581.1:0-3347 GCA_964409495.1 uncultured Bordetella sp. | reverse complement strand
GGTGCACATCCACCGGCGTGACCTCGCGGTTGTCGCGCACGATGACCACGCCGGTGCTGTTCTGCCCACGGATGTGGCTGCCGGTGATGCCGGTGTACACCCGCTCGATCTTGCAGGCGGCCATCATCTCGGCCTCTTTCAGCGCCTGCTGGATGCTGGCCACGGTGGCGTCGATGTTCACCACCACGCCGCGCTTGAGGCCATGCGAGGGCGCGATGCCCAGGCCGGCCAGGCGCAGCTCGCCACCGGGCAGCACCTCGGCGGCCACCGCCATCACCTTGGCGGTGCCGATGTCGAGGCCGACGATCAGATCCTTGTATTCCTTGGCCATAAGTGCCTTGCTGTGCTGCTTTCTTGTCGCGGTGCTCGGATTGCGAACGGGTCTTGCGCGGATGTCACTTCTTGCGCGGTGGCGGCGCGGCCAGCTGCGTGGTCACGCCGCGCAGCTTGACCGCATAGCCACCCACATGGCGCAGATCGGCCGACTCGAGCGGACGCTGGTATGCCGCCACCACCTGCGGCAGCGTGCGCACGAAGTGCTGGGTGCGCGCCAGCACCTCGTCGTCGCTGCCGCGGCCAAGTTCCACCGTGGCGCCCTTGTCGAGTGACACGCGCCACGAGCCGCGCGGCGACAGGTGCAGGCCGGCCAGATCACCGGCCTGCAGCGGCGCCAGCGCCGGCACCAGCAGGCGGTACATGGCCAGCATCGCCGCGGCGCTGCCCTCGGGGCCGTGCAGGCGCGGCAGGCGGTCGTCTTCGACGTCGCCGGTGTTGGCCTCGAACACCTCGCCAAAGCTGTTCACCAGGCGGTCATTGCCGTCGGCGGCGGCCCACAGCGCCACCGGCTTGTGCTCTTCCAGGCTCACGGCCAGGCGCATGGGCCACACGCGGCGCACCACGGCGTGGCGCACCCAGGGCACCGATTCAAAGGCGGCACGGGCCTTCTGCAGGTCCATGGTGACGAAGTTGCCGGCCAGCTTGGGCGCCGCATTGGCGCGGATGGTGGTTTCGCTGTTGCGCGCCACCTCGCCATCGATGCGGATGGCGCGCAGCGCAAACACCGGCAGGCGCAGCGCCCAGGCCACCGCCGCCACGCACACCGCCACGCCGGCCACCAGGAACAGCGTGTTCGCGGTGGCCTGCATCAGGCGCACATCGGCCGGCAACGGCGCGGCTGGCGCCGGCCGCTGGCCGAAGATGATGGTGTGGGCGGCAAAGGCAGCCATGGCGGGCTCAGGCGGCCGGGGTGCCGGTGGGGCGGGCGGGGCCGCTGTCCAGCGCGGCCTGCGACAGCAGATGCAGGCACAGCCGCTCGTAGCTGATGCCCGCCGAGCGGGCCGACATCGGCACCAGCGAGTGCCCGGTCATGCCGGGCGAAGTATTCATCTCCAGCAGGAAGGGCTTGCGGTCGGCGGCGCGGATCATCAGGTCGGCGCGTCCCCAGCCGCGGCAGCCCAGTGCCCGGTAGGCGGCGACGACAAGGCGCTGGATCTCACGCTCTTCGTCGGGGGGCAGGCTGCTGGGACACAGGTAGCGAGTATCGTCGCTGAAGTACTTGTTCTGGTAGTCGTAATTGCCCGCGGGCGCCACGATCTTGACCACCGGCAAGGCCTGCGCGCCGGCGCCTTCGCCGATCACCGGGCAGGTGACTTCGTCGCCCTCGATGAACTGCTCGCACAGCAGGTCGGGGTCGTAGCGCGTGGCCAGCTGCACGGCCTCGGCCATCTCGCTGTAGCCCTGCACCTTGCTGATGCCGATGGTGGAGCCTTCGCGCGGCGGCTTGACGATCAAGGGCAGGCCCAGCGTGTCGGGGATGGCTGTCACGCGCTCGCGGCTTTGCGCCTCGGGGCTCAGCCACACCCAGTCGGGCGTGCTCAGGCCTTCCGCCTTCCACACGCGCTTGGTCATGGTCTTGTCCATGGCCACGGCCGAGGCCATCACGCCCGAGCCGGTGTAGGGCAGGCCCAGCAACTCCAGCGCGCCCTGCACCGTGCCGTCCTCGCCATGGCGGCCGTGCAGCGCGATGAACACGCGCTGGAAACCCTCACGCTTCAGGTCGTCCAGCGGCCGCTCGGCGGGGTCGAAGGCGTGGGCGTCGACGCCTTGGCTCTTCAGCGCCGCCAGCACGCCGGCGCCCGACATCAGCGACACCTCGCGCTCGGCGCTGCTGCCGCCCATCAGCACGGCCACCTTGCCCAGCGCGGCCACGTCCACGGCCGGCAGATCCGCCACCGTCAGCGTCATTGCTTGTTCTCCTGCTGAAGCCGTGCCACCACCTGGCCCGGCACCGCGCCGATCGAGCCGGCACCCATCGTGATCACCACGTCACCGCCGCGTGCGTGCGCCCGGATGGCTTCGGGCAGCGCGGCGATGTCGTCCACGAAGACCGGGTCGACGCGGCCCGCCACACGCAAGGCGCGGGCCAGCGCACGGCCGTCGGCGGCCACGATGGGCGCCTCGCCGGCGGCATACACCTCGGTCAGCAGCACGCTGTCGGCCTGGCCCATCACCTTGACGAAATCCTCGAAGCAGTCACGCGTGCGGGTGTAGCGATGCGGTTGAAACGCCAGCACCAGGCGCTGGCCCGGAAAGGCGCCGCGCGCGGCCGCGATCACCGCCGCCATCTCCACCGGGTGGTGGCCGTAGTCGTCGATCAGCGTGAACGTGCCACCAGCCTGCTCTGGCGACACCGCGCAGTCGCCGTACCGCTGGAAGCGCCGGCCCACGCCGGCAAAGGCCGCCAGCGCGCGCACGGTGGCGGCATCGTCCAGCTCCAGCTCGGTGGCCACGGCGATGGTGGCCAGCGCATTGCGCACGTTGTGCTCGCCGGGCAGGTTCAGCGTCACCTGCAGGTCCGGCAGGGCCTGGCCGTCGTTGCCGGGCTCGCGGCGCTGGCAGGTGAAGCGCATCTGCCCGCCGGGCAGGGCCTGCACGTTCACGGCGCGCACCTGGGCCTCGGCGTTGAAGCCGTAGCTGACCACCGGGCGCGAGACCATCGGCAGGATGCTGCGCACGCCGGCATCGTCGGTGCAGACGATGGCCGCGCCGTAGAACGGCATGCGGTGCAGAAAGTCGACGAAGGCCGCCTTGAGCCGCGCGAAGTCATGCGCGTAGGTGTCCATGTGGTCGGCGTCGATGTTGGTCACCACGCTCAGCACCGGCGTCAGGTTCAGGAACGAGGCATCGCTCTCGTCGGCCTCGACCACGATGTACTCGCCCGAGCCCAGGCGGGCATTGGCGCCGGCCGCATTGAGCTTGCCACCGATCACGAAGGTGGGGTCCACACCGGCCTCGGCCAGCACGCTGGCCACCAGCGAGGTGGTGGTGGTCTTGCCATGCGTGCCGGC
>CAYPDO010000580.1:0-3349 GCA_964409495.1 uncultured Bordetella sp. | reverse complement strand
GGAAATCCTGAAGATCGTGGGCCGCCTGGTCGACGAGGGCCAGATCGTGCTGGCCTCCGGAGGCGGCGATGACTTCCTCTAGACCCGGCACGCCCGGCGGCTTTCCGGGCGGTCTGTCGGGCGGCCTGCCCGGCGGCGCCGGCGAGCGCGGGCGCGAGCGCAGCGCCTACACCCGCTTCATCCCGCGCGAAGAGCTCGACGGCGCCGCGGTGTGGACACCCGGCCACCTGGGCGAGGCCTTCGACGGCGGTGTGGCCGCCGCGCCCCAACCCATGCCCTGGCACCCGCTGCCCGGCCAGGGCGCGGATGCCGCGCTGTCGCCCCTGCATGCCGCCGCGCGCGCAGCCGGCGTCACGCTGGCCACGCCGGCGGCCGCGGGCCCCGCCGCCGATGCGGCCACCGGCTTCGCCGCCCGCGCCGCCTCAGACTTCGCCGCCCGCGCGGGCGAGCCATCGCGGCACGCACCGGTGGCCGGCCGGCCCGATCTGGAGATCCCGCCCGTTGACGCCGATGCGCCCGACCTCGGCGCCGAGGCCCTGGTCGACGCCGGTGACGCGCCGGCCGCCGAAACCCTGTCGGCCCAGGCCGAGGCGCGGCTGGACGAACTGCAGGCCCGCCTGGAGGCCGAGGTGGCGGCCGCCCGCCAGTCGGGCTACCAGGACGGCTACCGCGACGGCCTGGTGGCGCTGGACAGCTTCAAGAGCAGCTACGCCCAGCAGGTCACGGCCCAGGTGGGCCAGGTGCTGCAGTCGCTGGATGCCGAGCTGCGCCAGCTCGAGCAGAACGCTGCGGCCAGCGTGGCCCGCGTAGCCATCGCGCTGGCCCGCCAGGTGGTGCGCAGCGAGCTGACCACCCATCCGGCACTGGTGGCCCAGGTGGCCCAGGAAGCCGTGGCCACGGTGATGCACGGCGCACGCCAGATCACCGTGAAGCTCAACCCCGACGACCATGCCCTGGTGGCCCAGGGCTGCGCCGAGGCGCTGGCCGCCAGCGGCGCCCGCCTGCTCGCCGAGGCGGGCGTGGCACGCGGCGGCTGCCTGGTCGACACCGAGGCCGGCGGCGTCGATGCCCGCATCGCCACGCGCTGGGCGGCCGTGATGCAGACCATGGGCAGCACCGCGCCCTGGCAGTCCGACGACGACGCGCCGGGGGCCGACGCATGAGCCTGGCACACGCCGACACCGACACCGACACCGACGCAGGCGGGCCGGGCGAAGCCTCGCCAAGACTCGCCCGCTGGTCGCACTGGCTGGCCGACCTGGAGGCCTGCGCCCAGGTGCGCGTGCCCTTGCAGAGCCACGGCACCCTGGTGCGCGTGACCGGCCTGGTGCTCGAGGCCGCCGGCGTGCGCGCGCCGGTGGGCGCGGTGTGCCAGGTGTGCAGCGAGGGCCAGTCCCCGGTGCCGGCCGAGGTGGTGGGCTTCAACGGCGACCGCGCCTTCCTGATGCCCACCGGCGAGCTGCATGGCCTGGCCAGCGGCGCACATGTGGTGCCGCGCGTCACGCCCAACACCCTGCCCCAGCTGGGCCGCGACAACGCGCTGTGGCGCCGCAGCGAAGACCGCGGCCTGCACCTGCCGATGGGCGACGGCCTGCTCGGCCGCGTGCTCGATGCCCATGGCCAGCCGATGGACCGTGGCGGCCCGCTGCAGCATGTGCGCAACGAGCCGCTGCAGCGCCGCCCGATCAACGCGATGGACCGCGACCCGGTGCGCACCCCGCTGGACACCGGCGTGCGCGCCATCAACAGCATGCTCACCGTGGGCCGCGGCCAGCGCCTGGGCCTGTTCGCCGGCACCGGCGTGGGCAAGAGCGTGCTGCTGGGCATGATGGCCCGCTACACCGCGGCCGATGTCATCGTCGTCGGCCTGATCGGCGAGCGCGGCCGCGAGGTCAAGGAGTTCATCGAGGACATCCTGGGCGACGAAGGCCTGGCACGCAGCGTGGTGGTGGCCGCCCCGGCCGATGCGCCGCCGCTGGTGCGCATGCAGGGCGCCAGCTATGCCACCGCGATTGCCGAGCACTTCCGTGATCAGGGCCGCCATGTGCTGCTGCTGATGGACAGCCTGACCCGCTATGCCATGGCCCAGCGCGAGATCGCGCTGGCCATCGGCGAGCCGCCGGCCACCAAGGGCTACCCGCCCAGCTGCTTTGCCAAGCTGCCGCAGCTGGTGGAACGCAGCGGCAACGGGCTGCACGGCGTGGGCTCGATCACCGCCTTCTACACCGTGCTCAGCGAAGGCGACGACCAGCAAGACCCGATCGCCGATGCCGCGCGCGGCATCCTCGACGGCCACATCGTCCTGTCGCGCGACCTGGCCGAGGCCGGCCACTACCCGGCCATCGACGTGGAAAAGTCGATCAGCCGCGTGATGACCAGCGTGGCCCCGCGCGAGCAGCTCGACGCCGCACGCCGCGCCCGTGCGCTGCTGGCGCGCCTGAGCAAGGCGCGCGACCTGATCCAGCTGGGCGCCTACCAGCCCGGCCACGACCCCGAGCTCGACCTGGCCGTGCAGCTGCAGCCGCATCTCACCGCGCTGCTGCAGCAGGACATGCACGACCGCGCCGGCCTCGACGGCAGCCGCGCCCAGCTGCTGCACGTGCTCAAGCGCGCCGGCTGAACGCCCATTTCCCTGACCATCCCCCACGCGCCACCACCGCCCCATGGATTCGATCGCCCTGCTCCGCACCCTGCTCGAGCGCGCCGAGGCCGAGCGCGACAACGCCCTGGCCGTGCTGCGCCAGGCCGAGGCCCAGCTGCGCGCCGCCGAGGCCCAGGCCGAACAGCTGCGCAGCTACCGCAGCGACTACGACCAGCGCTGGACGCTGCGCTTTCGCCAGCAAGGCGGCGGCACGCGCGAGCTGCTGCAGCACCACCAGAACTTCGGCCAGCGCCTGGACGAGGCCATCAGCCACCAGGCCGGCAGCACGCAGCAGATGGCGCAGCGCGTGCAGCGCGCACGCGAGCTGCTGCTGCAGCGCGAGCAGCGCGTGGCCGGCGTGCGCAAGCTGATCGAGCGCCGTGAGCAGGAGCTGGGCCGCATGGCCCAGCGCCGCGAGCAGCGCGCCGACGACGAGGTGGCCATGCGCCAGCACCAGCGGCGCATGGCGCTGCAGGGCTGAGCCCGCCCGCCACCCGGCCCCACCGTTCATCCCGCGACCGCCTGCCCGAGACTGCCCCGATGGCCCTCAGCCTCTCCAGCTTCCTGACCACGGGCGCCGATGCCGCCCGCGCTGCCAACAGCACGCCGGCCGCCGCCCCGTCAGGCGCCTACGGCAACGCCTTTGCCGACAGCGCTGCCGGCTTTGCCGCGCTGCTGCGCGACACCCAGGCCCGCGCCGGCACGCCG
>CAYPDO010000579.1:0-3350 GCA_964409495.1 uncultured Bordetella sp. | reverse complement strand
CGATCGACATCCACACGCACGCCGAGGTGTCGTGCTGGAACCCGTTCGACAACTATGGCGAGGAGTACGACCGCGCCGCCGACAAGTACTTCGGCTCGAACCGCCGGCCCACCATCGACGAGACGGTGGCCTACTACCGCGAGAAGAAGATCGGCCTGGTGATGTTCACGGTGGACAGCGAGGCCCAGCTCGGCCGCCGCCGCATCCCGAACGAGGAGATCTGCGAGGCGGCGCAGAAGAACAGCGACATGATGATCGCCTTCGCCAGCATCGACCCCCACAAGGGCAAGATGGGTGCGCGCGAGGCGCGCCGGCTGGTCGAGGAACATGGCGTCAAGGGCTTCAAGTTCCACCCCACGGTGCAGGGCTTCCTGCCCTACGACCGGATGGCCTGGCCGATCTACGAGGTGATCGCCGAGCACAAGCTGCCGGCCATCTTCCACTCGGGCCACAGCGGCATCGGCTCGGGCATGCGCTGCGGCGGCGGTCTGCGCCTGCAGAACAGCAACCCGATGCTGCTGGAAGACGTGGCCATCGACTTCCCGGACATCGAGATCGTCATCGCCCACCCGAGCTGGCCTTGGCAGGATGAGGCGCTGTCGCTCGCCTTGCACAAGCCCAATGTGTGGATCGACCTGAGTGGCTGGAGCCCGAAGTACTTTCCGCCCCAACTCGTGCAGTACGCGAACACGCTGCTGAAGGACCGCATGCTGTTCGGCAGCGACTACCCGCTGATCACCCCCGAGCGCTGGATGAAGGACTTCGACGAGGCCGGCTTCAAGGACAAGGTCAAGCCGCTGATCCTGAAGGAGAATGCGAAGCGCCTGTTGAAGCTGGGGTGAGCGCGCCGCCGCAGCGCCGCTACAGCAAGGCCTCCCGCACGGCGGCCACCTGCCGCCGCGACACCGCCAGCACCTGCCCGTCGGACAGCCGCACCACCCAGTTCTCGCCATCGCCCGCGGGCGCGGCCACGTCGGACGCCCGCTCCAGTGAACGCACCGCCGCGCGCGCCACGATGGCATTGCGGTGCACGCGCACAAAGCCCGGCCCCAGGCGCGGCTCCAGTTCGGCCAGCGATTCGTCCAGCATCCAGCGGCCCTGGGTCAGGCTGGTGAGCTTGACGTACTTCAGCTCGGCCTTCAGCGACAGGATCTCGGCCAGCGGGATGCGCTGCACGCGGCCGCGGTGGCTGAAGCTCAGCACGCCCGGCTCGGCCGGCCCCGGCAAGGCTGCCACCGGCACCGCATCCGGCCCGGCCAGCGGCTGCAGCCGGCGCGCCACGCGCAGCAGCGCCGCCTGCAGCCGGTCTCGCCGCACCGGCTTGGTCAGGTAGTCGGTGGCATCCAGGTCGAAGGCGGCCAGCGCATGCTCGGCATGCGCGGTGACAAACACCACCTGCGGCGCCGGATCCAGCGCCCGCAGCGCGGCCGCTGTGCGCAGGCCGTCGCGCCCCGGCAGCGCGATGTCCAGCAGCACCAGATCGCAGGGCGTGTCGGCCAGGCGGGCCAGCGCGGCCTCGGCATCGCCGGCCTCGCCCACCACCTCGGCATGCGGCAGTGCGCCAGCGCCAGGCGCCCCCGGCTCGGCGCCGGCGGCCTCGGCGGCCAGTTGCCGCAGCAGCGTGGCCAGGCGCGTGCGGGCCAGCGGCTCGTCATCGACGATCAGGACCCGCAGCGGCACCATCAGCCCGCCCCCGCCTCGCCCGCGCTCACAAGGGCACCGCGATGCGCGCGTGCCAGCGGCCGTCTTCCACCCGCGTGTCCAGTGTGGCGGCCAGGTCGTGCATCAGGTGCAGACGCTCGCGCACATTGGCCAGTGCGATGCCGGCCCCGGCCTCGCCTTTGCCCTCGGCCTCGTCGGGCAGCGTGTTGATCACCTCCACCTCGGCCATGCCACGCCGCACCCGCGTGCGCACCAGCACCTTGCCACCACGCGCGGCCGGCTCCACGCCATGGCGCACGGCGTTCTCCACCAGCGGCTGCAGCACCAGCGGCGGCACGCGGGCAAAGGCGGCGTTGGGGTCGAGGTCCCAGCGCAGGTCCAGCCGCTCGGCAAAGCGCAGCTTCTCGATGGCCAGGTAGCGCTGCGCCAGATCGATCTCGTCGTCCAGCGTCACCGCGGTGCCGGTCTCGGCCAAGGCGGCGCGAAACAGCGCCGACAAGTCCTCCAGCACCACCTCGGCACGCGCCGGATCCACCTGCACCAGCGCCAGCGCGGTGTTGAGCGCATTGAACAGGAAATGCGGCCGGATGCGCGACTGCAGCTCCGACAGCCGCGCCCGCGCATCGGCCGGCCGCGCCAGCGCCAGCCGCAGCCGCAACCAGGCCCACAGCACACCGGCCAGCGCCGCGCCGGCCAGTGCCGCCACGCCGGCAGACCAGGCATCAGGCGCCGCCACGCCCAGCGCCAGCGTCAGGGCCCAGCCGGTCAGTGCCGCCAGCGCCCCCAGCAGCCACACCGTCACGACAGCCACCACCGGGCGCAGCCGCGCCAGCCGGGGCTGCAGGCGGCACACCCCGGCCAGCCACAGCAGGCTGGCCAGCAACGCCGCGCAGGCCGGGCCACTGGCACGCAGCAGCGCATCGCGCCAGCCACTGGCCATTGGCAAGCCGGCCAGCGCCACCACCCCCTGCACGAACAGCAGCACGCGCAGGCTGGGTGCCGGCTGGCACAGCGCAAAGGCCTGGCCCCGCGCCGCAGCGGCACCCCGGCCCGGGCCCACGCGCTCGGGGTCGAAGCTGCTGATCACCTCCTGCTGCTGCGCGGCCTCCAGCGCCTGGGCCTCGTCGGGCCACAGGCTGTCGGGGCGGGTGAAGCCATCGCCAACTTCGTCGGCGGCAAGTCGGCGGGACTGATCGGGGTCGGGCGGGCGAGGCATCGGGCAGGCGTCGGGGCCGCCGGATAATACGGGCCGCCGCGGCCTGCCGCAGCGGCCGCCCCGCACTCCACCGTACGCGCCCGTCCCGGCGCCGCCCAATCCATGTCCGGCAACCAACTCGACAAGAAGTCCCAGGCCTGGTCGGCCCTGTTCTCCGAGCCCATGAGCGAGCTCGTCAAGCGCTACACCGCGAGCGTCGATTTCGACCAGCGCCTGTGGCTTGCCGACATCCAGGGCAGCCTGGCCCACGCCGGCATGCTGGCCAAGCAAGGCATCATCGGCGCGAAGGATCTGGCCGACATCCAGCGTGGCATGGCCCAGATCACGGCCGAGATCGAGGCCGGCCAGTTCGCGTGGAAGCTTGATCTCGAAGACGTGCACCTGAACATCGAGGCCCGCCTGACCCAGCTGGTGGGTGATGCCGGCAAGCGCCTGCACACCGGCCGCAGCCGCAACGACCAGGTGGCCACCG
>CAYPDO010000578.1:0-3351 GCA_964409495.1 uncultured Bordetella sp. | reverse complement strand
TGGGCGGCAGCACGCCCACGGCGGCGAAATCCTGGTGCATCGCGGCGGTCATCTCATCGGTGAGCGCGCGGATGGTGATGCCGCGCTCCAGCGCACGGCGGATGATCTTGTCGTCGATGTCGGTGATGTTGCGCACATAGGTCACCTGCAGGCCGCTGGCACGCAGCCAGCGGTAGACCACGTCGAAGGCCATCATCATGCGCAGATGACCCATGTGGCACAGGTCATAGATGGTCATGCCGCACACGTACATGCTGGCATGGCCGGCCTGGATGGGTTCGAAGGCTTCGAGCCGGCGGGTGAGGGAGTTGTACAGGCGCAGGGGCATCGGCCGGCGGGCACTGCGCCAGGCCGCAGGGAAGCCTGGCGCAGTGCTGCGAAAAGGTGGTGGGAGACAGCTGCCGCGGCCCGGCTGCCCCGCTGGCACGCTGCCCGCGGTTGCGGCATCTGTTGCGCCGCCGGCACCACCCGGCCAGGGCGGTCGATACAATCAAATCAGTATAGCGGCGCCGCCCTGCATCACCACCGCCGCACAGCCCGTGCCATCCGACCGGCGCCCTGCCCCGCCCCTGCGTGCCCCCACCTGCCTTGACCACCCCGCCCCAAGTTCTCTCGGCATCTGCCCTGCTGCGCTGGCGCAGTCGGCCCTTGGCGGCCGCAGCATGTGCCGTGCTGGCCTGGGGGCTGGCCGGCCCGACCCGGGCCATAGAGGGACCGGCCGCCGCGCGCGAGATTGAACAGCAGTACCGCCGCGGTGAAACCACCCAGGCGCTGCAAAGGCTGGATGCCGCGCTGGCAGCCCGTCCGGGCGACGCCGCGATGCGCTTCCTGCAAGGCGTGCTGCTGGCCGAAGCCGGGCAGTCAGGCCGGGCCGCGGCGGTGTTCGAAGGCCTGACGCAAGAGTTTCCCGATCTGCCCGAGCCGCACAACAATCTGGCCGTGCTGCACGCTGCGGCCAACCGGCTGGATGCCGCACGTGCCGCCCTTGAAACCGCGCTGCAGCTCGATCCCGCCTACCGCGCCGCCCACGAGAACCTGGGCGACGTGTATGTGCGCCTGGCGCTGCGCGCCTATGCTGGCGCGCTGGACGCCAACCGCCCTGAACCCGCGCTGCAGCGCAAATTGCTGCTTGCCCGCGACCTGGCCCGCAGCCTGCCGGCTGCCGGCGGCCAGCCGCGCTGATCCTGGACACGGAAGCTCCCGATGAAACGCCTGACCCTCTCCCTGTTCACCGCCGCCGCAGCCGCACTCGCACTCGCCGGCCCGGTGCATGCCCAGAAGGTGCGCCTGGCCACCTCGATGGGTGACATCGTGCTGGAGCTCGATGCCGCCAAGGCCCCCAAGACGGTCGGCAACTTCGTGCAGTACGTGAAGGCCGGCCACTACAGCGGCACCATCTTCCACCGCGTGATCGACGGCTTCATGATCCAAGGCGGCGGCATGGCGGCCGACATGGGCGAGAAGAGCACCCGCCCGCCGATCCCGCTGGAAGCCGGCAACGGCCTGTCCAACCTGCGCGGCACGGTGGCGATGGCGCGCACCGGCGTGCCCGATTCGGCCACGTCGCAGTTCTTCATCAACGTGAAAGACAACCAGTTCCTCGACACGGCTGGCGGCGGCTATGCCGTGTTCGGCAAGGTGGTCGAGGGCATGGATGTCGTCGACCGCATCCGGGCCGTGCCCGTCGGCAACAAGGGTGGCCACCAGAACGTGCCCACCGCTCCCATCCTGATCAAGCAGGCCACCATCCTCCCGGAGAATTGACATGACCAAAACCGTTGAAATGACCACCAGCGCCGGCACCGTGCGCATCGAACTTGACGACGTCAAGGCGCCGATCACCGTGGCCAACTTCCTGGCCTACGTGAATGCCGGCCACTATGACGGCACCATCTTCCACCGCGTGATCAAGGGCTTCATGATCCAGGGCGGCGGTTTCGAGCCGGGCCTGAAGCAAAAGCCCACGCAGGAACCGATCCAGAACGAGGCCAACAACGGCCTGAAGAACGACAAGTACACGCTGGCCATGGCGCGCACCAACGCGCCGCACTCGGCCAGCGCACAGTTCTTCATCAACGCCACCAACAACGACTTCCTGAACTTCAAGAGCGAGTCGCCGCAGGGCTGGGGCTACGCCGTGTTCGGCAAGGTGGTCAGCGGCCTCGAGGTGGTGGACGCGATCGAGAAGGTGGCCACCGGCCGCCAGGGTTTCCATGACGACGTGCCCAAGGAAGACGTGCTCATCCTGAAGGCCGTGGAGGTGGCGGTCTGACGCCTGGCGTGAGCGACACCGAACCGGCGCCGCCGCCCTCGGCCTGGCCGGTGTGGACGGCCGATCCGGCGTGGACGGCCATCGATCTGCTGTCCGACGTGCACCTGCACGCCGACATGCCGCGCACCTTCACCACCTGGCGCGCGCATCTGCTGCACACGCCGGCGCAGGCCGTGCTGATGCTTGGCGATCTGTTCGAGGTGTGGGTTGGCGATGATGCGCGCCATGCCGGCTTCGAGGCGCAATGCCTGGCCGTGCTGAAGGAGGCCGGCCGCCGGTGCGTGCTGGGCTTCCTGCCCGGCAACCGCGACTTCCTGGTGGGTGATGCGCTGCTGGCCGAAGCCGGCGTGCAGCGCCTGGCCGACCCCACGGTGTTGCAGGCCTGGGGCCAGCGCTGGCTGCTGAGCCATGGCGACGCGCTGTGCCTGGCGGACACCGAATACCAGCGCTTTCGCGCCATGGTGCGCGGTGCCGACTGGCAGGCGCGGTTCCTGGCCCTGCCACTGGCTGAGCGCCAACGCCGGGCGCGCGCCATGCGCGAGGCCAGCGCGGCACGCCAGGCCGGCCAATCGCAGGCGCAATGGGGCGAGGTGGACGACTGCGCCGCGGCTCGGTGGCTGATCGAGGCCGACGCCCAGGCCCTGATCCACGGCCACACCCACCGCCCGGCCACGCATGCCTTGCCGGGAGGCCGCGTACGCCATGTGCTGGGCGACTGGGATTTCGACCACGCCCAGGTGCCGCGCGCGCGCGCTGCGCCTGTCGCGCGACGGCCTGCAGACCCTCGACCTCGGCGCATGAAGGTCTTGCTCGACCGCTGGCGCGCCATGCGCGAGCAGCGCGCACTGGCGCGCCGCGCCGTGCCGGACGACCTGTGGGCGCTGACCCTGGCCCGCCTGCCCTTTCTGGCCCGCCGACCGGCGCAAGACCTGGCGGAACTGCGCCGTCTCACCAGCCTGTTTCTCGACACCAAGGAATTCACCAGCGTCGGCGAGCTCCAGCTCACCGACGACATGGCCGTGTGCATCGCCGCGCTGGCCTGCCTGCCTGTGCTGCGTTTCGGCCTGTCGCCCTATGGC
>CAYPDO010000577.1:0-3353 GCA_964409495.1 uncultured Bordetella sp. | reverse complement strand
GCGCCATGCACTTCTCCACCAGCGAGGCGGCGACGATCAGGCGCCCGCGCTCGGTCTGCACCAGGGCGTACTCGAGCTCGGGGTTCAGGTTCAGCGCCTGGTTGGCGGGGATGGTCCAGGCGGTGGTGGTCCAGATCACCACGAATGCCGGCTTGTTGATTTCTGCCAGTTCGAACGCGGCCGCCAGTTTTTCGGGCTCGGCACACGGGAAGGCCACATCCAGCGTCTGGCTTTTCTTGTCGGCATATTCGATTTCGAATTCGGCCAGGGACGAGCCGCAATCAAAACACCAATAAACCGGTTTCAGGCCACGGTAGACAAAACCCCTTTCGATCACCCGCTTGAAAGCCCGGATTTCTCCAGCCTCGTTGGCGAAATCCATCGTGCGATAAGGTTTGTTCCAGTCGCCAAGAATCCCCAGGCGCTGGAAATCCACCAACTGCTGGGCAATTTGTTCGGTGGCGTAGGCGCGGCTCTTGGCCTGCATGTCGTCGCGGCTGAGCGTGCGGCCATGCTTCTTCTCGATGGCGTTCTCGATCGGCAGGCCGTGGCAGTCCCAGCCCGGCACGTACTGCGCGTCGAAGCCGGCCAGCTGGCGGGCCTTGACGATCATGTCCTTGAGCACCTTGTTCACCGCATGGCCCATGTGGATCTGGCCGTTGGCGTAGGGCGGGCCGTCGTGCAGGATGAACTTGGGTGCGTTGCAGCGCGCATCTCGCAGGCGCTGGTACAGGCCCTCGTCGTTCCACTGCTTCACCCAGCCTGGCTCACGCTTGGGCAGGTCGCCGCGCATCGGAAACGGCGTGTCGGGCAGGTTCAGGGTGGCGCGGTAGTCCGGGGTGGTGGCGTCGGTCATGGCGGGCTGGCGCCGGCGGTGCGGCGCGTAGGGCAATCGGGCGGGGAGGCGGTGCGGCGCGGATCAAGGCGGCGCCCGCCTGCGGGTGAGGTGCAGCGGGCTCACCCGCTGCATCAGGCATCAGCGAGCAGCGCGCCGAATTCGATCACGCGTGGTCTGGCGACGTGTCGCAGCGTGAACGCGGGCCAGCACGACGGACAGGGCTTCCATCGTGACATTGTACGGGTGGGGGTGCGCCGGGCCTGGCAGCGTCTGGACGCCTTGCACGCCGGCGCGCCGGGCGGTGGGCCGGGAAGCCCGAATCGTGCCGGTGAAAACGGCGTGCCTGCCGGTGGCGTGTCACGACCCGGCAACGCAAACGATTCACGCTCTGACGGGTTTGCTGCGCTTGGCCCATTGCCCGAAATGCCCCGATGTGAAACCGTGTCGACCTTGATCGGGGACAGGTTCTTGTCGGGAAACCTTACATCGTCGGATGGAGGCCCCCGGATGCACCTGCTAAGTGCTTGATCTGGAAGATCGGGTGCTTTGTGGCACAAGATTTGCTGAAAATGATGGTTCAAGCGAAAGCGTGAACAAGCGCACGACCGGTAAAACGGCTAGAGCGCAACAAGTTTTTGTCAATAGGTTGGAGTGAACATGAAGTCGGTTTTCAAGTTTGTTGGTGCGGTTGCTGTTGGTGCGTTCGCGATGGCGGGCTCGGCCTTCGCCGCGCCGAACCTCATCCCCGAGCCGGGTTCCATCGCCCTGGTGGGCCTGGCTGTCGGCGCCCTGGTGGTGGCCACGCGCGGTCGCAAGAAGTAAGGTGTTTCGCGCGCCGCCGCCGGCCTCGTGTGGGCGGCGGCGCGCGTTTCCCGGCGGTGGCCCGCGTCTGCGGGCCACCGGTTCCGGTGTGAGGTCGATCCGCAGGCAACTGCCGATCGCACCGGGAAGCTGACAGACCTGGCGCTGCGGCGCACGTCTGCCAATCGCTCTTCTTTGTTTGTCGTCGCTGCCGGTCGCCGGGAGCGGCGTGGACGCGCCGATCTGTCAACGGGATGCTCGCGCACCGGTTGTCACGGCGTCGCCGTTTGATTCCGTTCGCCACCGACGGGTGGCGAGGGTTTCGCGGCGAAATCAGTGTTCCCCCGAACTGTCAGTACTGCAGAGGTAGGCCAAGCCATGACCACATTCACGATCCGAGTTTCTTCGTCTGCAACCAATGCGGCGGGTACGGCCTATGGCCAGCAGCCCGACCTGGGGGCGCCGAGCTTCTTGGACATGGTGGTGACCAACAGCACCGATCCCGTGCTGGTGAATGGCCGCTATGACGCCTACTGCCTGAACCCGGTGCTCGACATTTCGGTCAACACCGCCTACAGCGCCACCAACAGCGCCGGCAACACCGGCGCCTCGTTCACGCCGATCGGCTTCGGCAGCCTGACGCAGAACCAGGTCGACCGCATCAACTGGCTGCTGGCGCAGAACTTCACGTCGGATGCCAAGTTCGGCGGCCAGTACAACTTTGGCGAAGTCCAGGTGGCCATCTGGAAGATCGTGGGCTTCACCGATGCGCAGATTGCCGGCGCCGGTCTGGAACGTTTCCTGAACGACAACAACCGCCAGGTCGTCAGCACCACCGACATCGACTTCCTGCTGAATGCATCGCAAGCCGCGGTGGCCAGCGGCAATGGCGTGCTGCCCACCGACGCCTATTTCACCGAGGTGATCGATCCGGCCGGCGACATCCAGCCGCTGATCGTGCAGCTGCAAAGCGCCAAGATCGGCAACTTCGTCTGGAGTGACGACAACGCCAACGGCGTGCAGGACGCGGGTGAGGCCGGTGTCGACCAGGTGGTCGTGCAGCTGTATGACGGCAACGGCAACCTGATCTCCAGCACCGTGACGGGCGATGACCAGAGCACCGCGGCCGTTGAGCAGGGTTACTACCAGTTCACCGGCCTGAAGGCGGGCAGCTACCAGGTCAAGTTCGTCGCGCCGGCCTATGCCTTCACCGCGAAGGACGCCAACGCCAATACGCAAGACACCGTCGACAGCGACGCCGATGCCACTGGCGCCACCGCCGTGATCACGCTGGCCGCAGGTGAAAACAACCAGACGCTGGATGCTGGCCTGGTGCAGCCGGTGCGGACGGCCGAGATCTCGGGCCATGTCTACTTCGACGCCAACGACGATGGTTCGCGCGCGGGCGATACCGGCCTGTCCGGCGTCACCGTGGTGCTGACCGGCACCGACAACCAGGGCCAGCCGGTGTCGCTGAGCACCACCACCGACGCCAACGGTTTCTACAGCTTCACCGGCCTGCAGCCGGGCAGCTACACCGTCACCGAGGCGCAGCCCGCCACCTACCTTGACGGCAAGGATTCGGCCGGCACCGGTGCCACGGCGCAGACCGTGAGCGCCAACGACGCCATCTCGATCACGCTGGCCGCGGGCCAGTCCAGCATCGAGAACAACTTCGGCGAGATCCTGCCGGCCTCGGTGTCGGGCACGGTCT
>CAYPDO010000576.1:0-3354 GCA_964409495.1 uncultured Bordetella sp. | reverse complement strand
ACCTCGGCACCATCGTCAACCGCGGCACCGTCATCGCCGAGGGTGGTGACCTCTACATCTACGGCAACCTCACCGGCCCCGGCAGCCTCGCCGTGGCTGCCGGGGTCACGCTTTCCCAGCAAGGCGGCACGGTGCAAACCTCGTCGCTCAGCCTGGCGGCGGGTGCTGCCTTTGCGCTGAATGGCGTGTTCGAAGCCAATGCCATTCAGGGCGACTGGTCGCAGAACGGCGGCACCTTCGCAGCTGGTGTCGGCACGGCTATGACCCAATTCACCGGCCACTACACCATGGGCAGCAGTGCCGTGCTGGCACTAAACCTGGCCGATGGCGCCGGCTCGGCTCGCGATGCCGTGCACTTGACGGGCGGCTTGACCCTGACCTCGGGCGCACAACTGTCGCTGTCGGCCAATGGCGCCAGTGCGGGTCTGGCCGGTTTTCGCGCCCAGGCCGGCGACGTGTTCGCGCTGGTGCAGATCGACGGCGCGCGCAGCGGCTTCTTCAACGGGCTGGACGAAGGCGCCTCGGTCAGCTTGAACGGCGTCTCGCTGTACCTCACCTACCTGGCCGGCGATGGCAATGACATCGCGCTGGTGTCGACCTACACGCCCGGTAGCGTGAACCTGGCCGCCGCCACGCCCACCAGCAATGCCTACGTGGCCGGCAGCTACACCTCGCCCGGCGCCGCCTCGGGCAGCGGCCAGACGGTGACGGCGCGCAACCTCGACATCCTGCCCGGCGGCAGTTTCACGCTGGGCGTGAACGACACGCTGGCGCTGGACGGTGGCAACGGCACGCTCTACGTCGGCCAAGGCGCGGTGTTCACCGGCAACGGACTGATTCAGGGCCATGTGCGCAATGCCGGCCTGGTACGCATCCCCATCGTGGCCCTGCCCCAAGTGACCGGCGGCACGGTACAGATCCAGGCGGCACCGGTGATCGTGGCCAGCGCGCCAGTGGTGGTGAACACCGGCACCTTCGTCAGTTTCCAGCATGCCAGCGGCAGCTCGGGTGGTGGTGGCAGTGGCAGCGGTGGCGGAACTGGCGGAGGCGGTGGTGGTTCATCCGCCGTGCCCCAAGCAACTCGCGGCAGCATCGCTGCGCCACAGGTGATCACGCTGCAGGATGCGGCGCCGGTGGTGCGCGGCAGCTTCTCGGTGGATGCCAGCCTGCAGGTGACCGGCAGCTATACACAGGAAGAAGCCGGCATGCTGCGCCTGTTCGTCGGCGGGCACGATACGGCCGATCTGTCTGCAGCCAGCCGCAGCGGCGGCAGCTACAGCCAACTGTTCGTCGGCGAGGCGGTGGCGTTGGACGGCGAGATCCAGGTCGTGCTGCAGCCCGAGTTGTTTGCACAGTTCAGCTACACGCCCAAGGCCGGTGATAGCTTCGACTTTGTCAGCAGTGATGCGGGCATCACGCTGGCGCCGGGCCTGGACTTCTCGGTGTTCGTCACCGACGCCGGCAAGTCTCGCCTCAGTGGACTGACGCTGACGGCGTACAGCAGTGGCTTGGCCGGGGATCCCGACGCGCTGTGGCGGATCGGCGAAACCATCTTTTCATTCGCGCTGGTCAATCAGGGCCATGTACTGCGCGGCACCTTGCTGGCCGATCTGAGCGTCACGGCCGTGCCCGAACCCGCCGACTGGGTGCTGATGCTGGCGGGCCTGGGCGGTCTGGCTGCCTGGCTCAGCCGCAAATCGCGCGCCGCGCACGCTGGCATGCCGATTGCTGAGTAGCGATTGATGCCGGCAACGGTGTCTGTCTATCTCCTCAGCAGGGCAGTCAGGCCCTTTCGTCCAACCCCTCGGCGATTCGCCGGGGGGGTTTTTTTCGCCAGGACCTGAAACCGCACCAGGCTGCGCCATCGCATGCACCGCAGCAGTGCACGCACTGCGGTCGCGCCAGCGACAAGACCCGACCGCGGCCGCCGCCGACAATCCCGGCGATGGGAACCCTCTACCTCGTGCGCCACGGCCAGGCCTCGTTCGGCGCCGACAACTACGACCAACTCAGCCCGCTGGGCTTTCAGCAATGCGAGCGCCTGGGTGAGTACCTGCGCGAGCGTAGCCTGCAGTTCGAGGCGGTGATCACCGGCACGCTGCAGCGCCACCTGCAGTCGCACGAGGCGCTGGCGCGCGGCCTGCAGGCCACACACGAAGCGCTGCGACTGCCTGGCCTGAACGAGTACGACAGCCACGCGGTGCTGGCCGCGGTGCATGACGGCCCCTTGAGCAGCCTGGGCAAGCCGACCACGCCCGAAGGCTACAAGCAGCACTTCAGGCTGCTGCGCCAGGGCCTGGCGCGCTGGATGGCCGGCGAGGTGCAGCCCGTGGGCATGCCCAGCTACGCGCAGTTTGCCGCCGGCGTGACGGGTGCGCTGGACCATGTGCGCCAGTCCCACAGCGGCAATGTGCTGCTGGTGTCCAGCGGCGGGCCGATCTCCACCGCCGTGGCGCTGGTGCTGGGGGCGCCGGCCAGCACCAGCATCGAGCTGAACATGCAGCTGCGCAACAGCGCGCTGTGCGAGTTCTCGTTCAACCCCAAGCGCCATGTGCTGGTGGGCTACAACGCCCTGCCCCACCTCGACAGCCCGGCCCACCGCAGCTGGATCACCTACACCTGATTCAGCCGACCGGCCGCTGCGCCAGCGCCCAGCCGATGTGCTCGGCCAGCAGCGCGTCGGCGCCCGGCAGCGCGGCCTGCAGGGCCTGGGCGATGGCCGCATCGCCGGTCTCGCGCCAGGCATTGCCCAGCGCCACGGCCAGGTTGCGCCGCCAGCGCGTGATGCCGATGCGGCGGATGGCGCTGCCCTCGGTGTGGCGCAGAAACGCGGCTTCGTCCCAGGCCCACAGCGCCAGCAGCCCGGCTGCCGCCACGGCCGGGCGGGCGTCGAAATCGGCCAGCAGGCTGCGGCGGGCGTACTTGTTCCAGGGGCAGGCCAGCTGGCAGTCGTCGCAACCATAGATGCGGTTGCCCAACGCGGCGCGGAACTCGGGCGGAATGGGCCCGTCGTGCTCGATCGTCAGGTAGCTGATGCAGCGCCGCGCATCCAGCCGGTACGGCGCCACGATGGCCTGCGTGGGGCAGATGTCGATGCAGGCCGTGCACTGGCCGCAGTGCGCGCTCGCCGGCGGCGTGGGCGGCAGCGGCAGGTCGATGAAGATCTCGCCCAGAAAGGCCATCGAGCCGCCCTCGCGCGCCAGCGCCAGCGTGTGCTTGCCGCGCCAGCCCAGGCCGCTGCGGGTGGCCAGCTCGGCCTCCAGCACCGGGGCCGAGTCGGTGAACACGCGGTGCCCGAAAGGCCCGATCTCCGCCGCGATGCGCTCGGCCAGCTGCTGCAGCCGGTTGCGCAGC
>CAYPDO010000575.1:0-3363 GCA_964409495.1 uncultured Bordetella sp. | reverse complement strand
GCAGCTGGAAGACCCGGCCGCTTACGTGGCGCGGGTCAACAAGCTGCTGACCGCTTGACCGGAGCGGGCCGGACGAGCGCCCGGCCGCCCGAAGCCGGCCGGCGAACCCGCCCGGCGGGTGGCGTCGCGTACCCGCGGCGCCGGGTGCTCACATCCAGTCCAGCGCGAAAGGATCAAGCGGTGGCTGCGCCATCGCCTCGATCTGCTCGCGCAGCTGCTGCGCCTGCTGTCCCCAGTAGCCGGCGGTGCCGAACCACGGAAACGCCGCCGGAAAGGCCGGGTCGCACCAGCGCTCGGCCAGCCAGGCGCTGTGGTGCAGCATGCGCAGCGTGCGCAGCGGCTCGATCAGCGCCAGCTCGCGATGGTCGAAGCGGCGGAACTGGCGGTAGCCCTGCAGCACCGCGGCCAGCTGCGCCGCCATCGCGTCGGGCTCGCCCGACAGCAGCATCCACAGGTCCTGCACCGCGGGGCCCATCACCGCGTCGTCCAGGTCCACCAGGTGCGGGCCATGGCCACCGGCGTCGGGGTTGCGCCACAGGATGTTGCCAGGGTGGCAGTCGCCATGGATGCGCAGGCGCTGCGCCGGGCAGGCGGCGAAGGCCGCGTCCACCTGGGCCAGTGCGCGCCCGGCGGCATCGCGCCAGGCTGGCAGCTGGGCCGGCGGCACGGCGTCCAGATCGATCACGCGCTGCACCGCGCCATGGCCGAAGGTGGCGGCGTCCAGCGTGCGCCGATGCGTGAACGGCCGCTGTTCACCCACCGCATGCAGCCGGCCGAGAAAGCGGCCCAGCCAGCGCAGCGTGGCGGCGTCGTCCAGCTCGGGGCCGTGGCCCGAGCGGCGCGGATAGGCCGCCACACGGAACGGCTCGCCATCGACCTGCACCGTGGCCAGCGTGGCCGCGCCCGCCGGGCCGGCGCCGCCGAGCACCATCGGAGCCACCACCGCCACCTCGGCAGCGGCCAGGTCGGCGGCGAAGGCGTGCTCTTCGGCAATCTGCAGGTCGGTCCAGCGCCCGGGGCGGTAGAACTTGGCCACCACCACGCCGCCATCCTCCAGAAACACCTGGAACACGCGGTTCTCGTAGCTGTTGAGCTGCAGCAGGCGGCCGTCGCCGCGCAGGCCGCAGCCATCCAGCGCGTCCAGCACGGCCTGTGGTGTCAGCCGGTCAAACGGATGCGCGGCGGTGATCATGCGGGGGCGTGGGTCATGGATGAGCAGGGCCGCCCGCGGCCGGTCGGGCGGCGCCGTGCCGCGGCTGACTCAAGCGCCCAGCGCGCGGGCGCCGCCGTAGGTGCCGGTGGCGGCCAGGTGGGCACCGCTGTCCGGCGCATCGGCCTGCACCAGCGACAGCGTGGGCGCCGCCGGTGCCTCCGGCGCAGCGGCCACCGGGTGCAGCGCTTCGGGCGCGGCGTCGGCGAATTCGTCTTCCGGGTCGCTGTCGCCCAGGCCAGCGGCCTCGAAGCGCCGTTCGGGCATGAAGAACGAGTCTGTGAACGGCAGAGAGTCCTGCCACAGCGCAGTGCGCTCACGCCGGCGCGAGCCGCTGCTGGCGCGGCTGTCATTGGCGGCGCCGGGCGCCGCTGCCTGGCCGGGCTGGGGGGCGCCGGCCGGTTGCGGACCGCGGTTGGCACTGGCGTTCTGTGGCACCAGCAACTGCAGTTCGGCCACGCTGGGCAGGTGATCCGCCGGGCAGCGCAGGTAGCGCACGCGGCAGGCCCCCAGCGCCGACTGCTTGATGCGTGTGGCGCGGGCGGGCGGGCCGCCACGGTCGTAGTGCAGGTCGATGGCGGCCAGCACGCGGCCATTCAGGCTGCAGATCGCAAAGCTCACCTGGATGGCGCCCAGCAGTTCGTACCAGTAGCGCACCTTGTCGGGATCGGCCGGCTGGCAAAAACGCACCAGCGGCAGCTTGGCCAGGATCACATGGTGGGGCAGTGCCTCGCGCAGCTGACGATACATGCGTCGCTCGTCGGCGGTGAACACCGGCCGCGGCAGCAGATCCCAGTCGACCGGCAGGGGCGCCGGACCGGTGGCGGCCCGGGGTGCGCGCAGCCGCCAGGCCAGCAGCGCGGCCAAGGCGCCGATCGCAATCACGGCCAGAATCCAGGAAAGGGTCGACAACATCGGTGCTCGCGGCGCTGGATCGGCCAGCGCGCCACGCATGCCGCGCACCTGCCAAATCTGAAAAACTCGCTCGAACCGATATTACAGCGCGCGGCCACCGATCCCGCCCCCTGCACCGCAATGCGCGGATCTCCCGCAGGCCGGGGGCCGGGTGTCAGTCGCGGGCGCTCTTGCCGGTGCGCGAAACGCCCGATTTGACCTCGCCGATGGCCTCGATCAGGTTGCCCACGCGGCGCGTCTGGCGCTTGATCTGGTAGTCGATGGCGGCCGCGCCTTCGCCCACCCACTGTTCCACCTGCGAGGCCAGGGTTTCGGGCGGCAGCATCAGGTAGGCATCGGATTCACTGCCTGAGCGCTGCACGATGGCGCCGGCCTTGCGCGCGATGCGCAGCATCACCGTGTTCTCTGACAGCGCGTGGATGTAGAGCGTGTCCACGTGGCGGTTGCGGGCGTGCAGCATGGCGTGCTCGAACAGGCGGGCGCCGTAGCCCCGGCCGCGCGCATGGGCCAGCACCGAGCCGCCGAACTCGGCGCCCGGGCCGCCGGCACCGCCTTCGGGCGCGAAAGCCAGATGGGCCATCGCGATCAGCTCGATGTGGCGGTTGTAGACGCCGAACACTTCGTCGCGGTCGAAGTTCAGGGTCTCGACATAGCGCGTGATCTGGCTGTCGGTGGCGGGATACCCGAAGCGCAGGTAGCGGTCGTGCTCGGGCAGGGCCAGCAGGTGCACCAGGATGCGGTGCCGGTGCCGGGGTGCCAGCGAGCGGATCGGCACCCAGGGCGGATGCGGCGAGGCGGCGGGGGCCACGGCAGGCACGGCGGCATCGAGCACCGCGTGCCGGTCGGCGAGCGCAGGATCCTGCGGCGCTTGCGGGGGGAGGGGCGGTTGCATGGGGCGATTCCTGGTGTTAACCCCTATTTTACCGGGGGTGCCAGAACGGCGCTTGCCGCATTTGCGCAGGGGCTGACACACAGTTCACGCAGCGTCGGCCCTTGTGGCTATAATCTTCGGTTCCCCGAAGCTGGCGGGGTGGCGTGTCGCCTGCGTGGCGCCCTGGTATCCGGGGTGCGGCAAGGGTCGGTCGGTGCGGGTTTCGAGAGGCTGCGGGTTCAAGCAGTACCGAGAAGCGGCACCGCGGCGCGACGAACAGCCAGCGTTAGTGCTTGCTGCCCAAACCGGGCGGCGGGCTTGAAAGACCTCTCATGAAGACCTTCAGCGCCAAGCCGGCCGAGGTCGT
>CAYPDO010000574.1:0-3370 GCA_964409495.1 uncultured Bordetella sp. | reverse complement strand
CACACATAGTCGTCGTTGCCGACGTCATCGATCAGAAGCACGCGCTTGTGCAGGTCGTCGCTCAGCCGGTTGGCCAGCAGTCAGCCGGCGGTGCCGGCACCTACCACGATGTGGTCGAACGTGTGCGCATCTGACAGGCGGTGCGGCATGCCGGCGGTCTCCTTGGGCGGGTGGGGCTTGTTCTGCCGGCATTGTGGTGCGGCGCGCCGGCGCGGTGCATCGATCGCCAACGGCTCAGCTTTCAGCGAAACTCAAATCGCATGACACCTGAATTGCGACAACTGCAGGCGCTGGTGGCCATTGCCCGCCTGGGCACGCTGGCCCGCGCGGCCGACGCGCTGCACTGCAGCCCCTCGGCGCTGTCGCTGCAGCTCAGCGAGCTGCAACGCCGGCTGGGCTACACGCTGCTGCGCCGCACCGGCCGCGGCCTGGTGCTCAGTGCCGACGGTGAGCGCCTGTTGCCCGCCGCCCAGGCCGCGGTGGCGGCCGTGGCGCGCCTGGTCGACGAGGCCGCCAGCGGCGCCAGCCCGCGCAGCGCGCAGCCCGACACGCCCGCGCCGCTGAGCCTGGGCACCATCCTCGACCCCGACGCCATCCGCCTGGGCGAGCTGCTGCAAGCCGCGCGCCTGCGCCTGCCGGGCGTGCTGCCCGAGCTGCGCCACGGCATGTCGGGCTGGGTGCAGCACGAGGTGGCAGCCGGCCGGCTGGACCTCGGCTTCACGCTCGGTGATGTGAGCGCAGGCTCACTGCGCGTGCAGCGTCTGGCCACGGTGCGCTACGTGGTGGTGGCACCACGCGGCTGGCAGGCGAGGCTGCACGGCCTGGGCTGGGACGGCCTGGCCGCGCTGCCGTGGATCACCACGCCGCCTGATTCTGTGCACCACCGCCTGCTGGCTCCACTGCTGGCGCGCCTGGGCCGGCGCCTGCACAGCGTGGCCCATGTCGACCAGGAAGCCTCGATGATCGACCTGGTGCGAGCAGGCTTCGGCCTGAGCCTGGCGCGCGAGGCCGTGGCCCTGCGCGAAGCCGACGCTGCCGGCCTGGCCCTGTGGCGTGCCCAGCCGCTGGACACCGCGCTGTCACTGGTCAGCCGCGTGCCCCCGCCCGATCCGGCGCGCCGCGTCACCGTCGATCAGCTGTTCGAGGCCGCGGCCTCGATCTGGCGCACCTGACGGGCGGACACCCCTGCCCCGAAGCCGGCGAAGCCGCTTCGGGGGGATCAACGGATCGCCGCGCTGCCCAGGATCGGAAACAGCTTCACCAGCCCGTCGGCCAGCAGTTCCACCGCCATCGCGGCCAGGATCAGGCCCATCAGCCGGGTCATTACATTGATGCCCGTGCGCCCCAGCACCTTGGCAATGCGCCCCGAGGCGGCAAAGGCGGCATACGTGGCCAGGCCGATCACCACGCCATAGCCCACCAGCACCGCGTGCTGCCACAGATGCTTGGTCTTCTCGGCGTAGATCACCATCGTGGAGATGGTGGCCGGGCCGGTGAGCAGCGGGATGGTCAGCGGCACCACGGCCACGCTGGCGCCGGCGTCGGCGCGGGTCTGGCCATCGGCGATGTCGTCCTTGCCGCTTTCGGCCGGCTGGGCATTGAGCATGTGCAGCGCCGAGATCAGCAGCAGCATGCCCCCGCCCACCTGGAACGAGGCGATCGAGATGCCGAAGAAGGCGATGATCTGCAGCCCGGCCAGGCCGCTGACCGCGATCACGCAGAAGGCCGAGAAGCTGGCCACCCGCAGCGTGCGCAAGCGCTGCTCACGCGGCAGCCCCTGCGTGAAGGCCAGGAAGAACGGCACCGCGCCGATCGGGTTGACGATCGCCAGCAGGGCGATCAGGGGCTTGAGCAGGTCCATCGCCCGATCATCGCGTCAAAGCGGCGGCGCGGTCCCCGCGGAAGCACCCGGTTCGCCGGCCGCTTCGGCCGGCGCTGGCGCGCCAGCCGCCTCGTCATCGGCCCGCCGCAAGGCCAGGAACAGCTCGCACAGCCCGCGCAGGTACACCGCCCCCGGCACCACCAGGCCCAGCGCGAACACCAGGCCGGCGCCGGTGATCGCCGCGCTGGTGTGCTCGGGCAGCGGCGGCGCGCCGGGCGCCACCCGCAGGCCCATGCCGAACAGTGCCGACAGGAACGGCGGCACCGCCAGCGGCAGCCCCAGCAGGCCGGCCGCCAGCGCCGCAAACGCGCGGCCGCCGGCCAGCACCACGAAGCTCATCAGGCCGGCCATCGCCGCCGACAGCAGGCTCACCGCCGCCGACAGCAGCACCGCTTGCACCGGCCGCAGGCGCAGCTGGCGAAGCAGCATGTCCAGGATCTCGCGCCAGCGCAGCCCGTACCAGGCCGCCGGCGCGGCGATCGGCCCCACCAGTGTCACCATCACCAGCGCCGCCGCGCCCAGCAGTGGCACCGCCACCGGCACCAGCACACCCAGCCAGGCAGCGCCGACGGCCGGCAGGCGTGCCAGCCACAGCAGCGCCGCCACCGCGGCCAGCAGCAGCGCCACCAGCGCCAGCACCGTGAACACCACACCCAGCAGGCGGTGCGCCGGCCGCAGCGCGGCACGCAGCGCATCCAGCGGGTGGCGCGGCATGCGGCCCAGCGCCTCGTCCATCAGCACCAGGCCTGCCGCGGTGCTGCCATACAGCACCACCAGAAAGGCCAGCGCCGCCAGCACCCCGCCCGGCAGCAGCGACTCACCAACCAGCAGCCGCTGCGCACTCAGCAGCAACCAGCCGGCCAGCGCAAAACTCAGCAGCAGCAGGTAGAGCGCGCCGACATTGCGCACAGACTCCACGCCCTGCAACACGGCGTCGAGTGCGCGCAGCGGGCCCGGCCCGGTCCGGGTGGGTGCGCGGCGGCTGGGCGGCTCAGCGGAAAAATCGGTCGACATCGTGGCGCCCATGATACTTTTCGGGTTTGCACGGGCCCCCGACTATGGTGGTGGCACATTGTTTGCCACCATAATGTCCGCACGGGTTTATGTGCCCCGGCCCGTGTATGGAGACGGCGCCTGTAGCTTGAGTGGTTCACGCTGGGTAGAAGCTCCACATGGTTTTCTTTTTTCGTTAAGGAGCTTCCCCTCATGGGAAACAAGCTTTATGTAGGCAACCTGGCCTACTCGGTGCGCGATGAATCGCTGCAGGAAGCGTTCTCGCAATTCGGCGCGGTCACGTCCGCCAAGGTCATGATGGACCGTGAAACCGGCCGCTCGAAGGGCTTCGGCTTCGTCGAGATGTCGTCGGCTGCCGAGGCGCAGGCTGCGATGAACGCCATGAACGGCCAGCCCCTGGAAGGCCGTCCGCTGGTGGTGAACGAAGCCCGTCCGCGCGAAGAGCGTCCGGGCGGCTTCGGCGGCGGCGGTGGT
>CAYPDO010000573.1:0-3381 GCA_964409495.1 uncultured Bordetella sp. | reverse complement strand
CAGCGGCGGCTCGCCCTGGCTGATGCGCTGCAGCTGCTCGGTGATCAGCTCGCGCGGCTGCTCCTTCAGGATGTAGCCGTAGGCGCCGGCCTGCAGCGCCGGGAACAGGTGCTCGTCATCATCATGGATCGTGACCACCACGCTCTGCGCATCGGGCTGCAGATCGCGCAGGCGCGCCACCACGTCGGTGCCGCTGCCGTCGGGCAGGCCGAGATCGATCAGCGCCAGATCGAAGCGCAGCTGCTGCACCTGCTGCAGCGCGTCGTGCACGCGCGAGCATTCGGTGATGCGCCCGGCAGGAAACACCTGCAGCACCAGGCTCTTGAGCCAGGCGCGGATTTCAGGCAGGTCTTCAAGCAGCAGGATCTGGTTCATGACGGGTCCGTCGGCAACGACTCAACACACGGTATCCCGCGAACGGGAAGGATGATCGTAACAGCGCGTTCACGCGGACGCGAGCTGGCGCTCCAGCGGCAACGTGAGGCGTATCACGGTTCCATAGCCAGGGCTCGATTCCACCAGGCACTGGCCCTGCAGCTGCTTGGCGCGGCCCTTCATGCTGGCCATGCCGTGGCCCTTGTCGAGGCGGCCGTCCAGCTCGATCGGGATGCCCTTGCCGTTGTCCTGGATCAGCAGCTGGAAGTCGCCATCGGCAATCGCGCAGCGCACGCTGCACTGCGACGCGCCGCTGTGCTTGATGATGTTGCTGACCGCCTCGCGCAGGATGCGCGTGGTCTGCACATAGGCGCGCGACGACAGCGTCTGCGGTGTCTCGTCGTCCGATGGCGCGCTCCACTCGCCCTGGATGCCCGACTGCGTGAGCCGCGACATCACCTCGGCGCGCCAGTCGCCGAATGCATCGGCCAGCTTCACCGGCTTGCCGGTGAGGCCGCGCACCGACAGGCGCATTTCCTCCAGCGCCTCGCGCGCCAGCGTGGCGATGCGGTCGTTGTCGCTGGTGTGCACGATGGTCAGCAGCTTGGCGCCCAGGTCGTCGTGCAGGTCGGCGGCGATGCGCTTGCGCTCGCGGTCGGTGACCTGCTCGACCTTCAGCTCGGCCAGCTGCGAGAAGTTGCGCTCGATCTGCGCCGTGGCCTCGCGGATGCGCACCTCCAGTTCGGCGCGGCTTTGCTCGCTGCTCTGGAAGGCGCGGCCGAACTGCTGCACCAGGCGCAGGCCCATCGCGATGAAGGCCAGCGGCGGCACCAGCTCGGCCACGTAGCCGATGCGGCTGTCCAGCTGCGCCAGGATGGTGGTGGCCTGCACCACCAGGGCCACGCCCACCACCGCCAGCAGGCCGGCCATGGGCCACAGCTGGCGGCTGCGCTGGCGTTGCGCCCGTGTCAGGTAGGCCACCGCCGCGGCCACCACCTGGGCCGCCAGCAGCACAAACCACAGGCCCGACACCCAGTGCAGGTGCTGCGCATCGGCGGCCAGCAGCGTGCCGGCCATCACCAGCAGCTGCGCCGGCAGCGCCACGTTGACCCACGGCAGGCGGCGGTTCACGTAACGCAGCAGGAACTGCACCGCGGCCCAGGTCAGAAAGCCCACCAGCGCGGCCAGGGCCACCTCGGCCAGGCGGTTGCTGACCGGCAGCTCCGAGGCCCACAGCCGCGCCAGCAGCACAGCCCAGCCGACCATCAGCGCGCCGAAGTAGGCCAGGTAGCTCTGCGCGCGGTTGAACCAGCCCATCACGAACATCAGCCCGCCCATCAGCAGCAGCGTGCCGCTCATCACCTCGGGCAGGCGCACGGCAAACAGCGCGCGCCGCGCATGGTGGCCGGCCAGCACCGCATGGCTGCCGAACTCCACCACCGAGAGCCCGCCCACCCGCTGGCGCGAGCTGACCACCGGCAGGTTGTAGCCCTTGACGCGCAGCTCCACGGTGTTGGCGCCGGGCAGCAGCAGCGCATCGGGCACGGCCACCAGCTGCGGGTGGTGGCACAGCCGGCTCACCGGCTCGGAGAAGCGGCCGCCGTCGTGCACCAGCTGGCCGTTCACGCGCACCTGCAGCACGCTGCAGGCACGTTCCACGTACAGCGCATGCAGGGCGCCGCCCCCGGCCAGCGGGCCGCTGGCCGGGGTGGCCGCGGGCGGGCGCTGCAGGCGCGCGCCATCGAGCGTGAGGCGGTACCAGCGCTCGCCGGCCGGGCCCACCGGGCGCTCGGCCCAGTCGTCGGGCAGCACCACGGTCTTGGCACCGGTCCAGTCGGGCGGCTGCTCGCCATGGCCGGGCGCGGCCAGGGCCTCGCGCAGCACCAGCACCTCGGCCCGCGCCGGCGGGGTGGCCAGCAGGCTGGCCAGGCAGGCCAGGGCCAGCAGCAGCCACATCAGGCCCTGCCGCAGCGCGACGGGCTGCCAGCGCCAGAATGATCGGGACGAAGGCGGGGCAGGCGCCCGGCGCGGCATTGGCACGGCAAACATGGCACCGATTGTGGGCCAGCCCCAGCCGCCGCTTCGCAGCCCCGGCCGGTGCCGGACCGCGCAGTTCGTTGGAGAATCCGCGTCCCGGCGTGCCCGGCCCGCGGCCCTGCCGCCCTGCCCCCCATCCGCACCGTGATCCTGCGCCACGTCTTCGAACCCACCGACAACGCCCGCCTGGCCCATCTGAGCGGCGCCTTCGACGAGCACCTGCGTGCCATCGAGGACGCGCTGGCCGTGCGCATCAGCCGCCGCGGCGGCGCCTTCCGTGTGGAGGGCGACAAGGCCGCGGCCGGCCGCGCGATGGCCCTGCTGCAGGCGCTGTACGCGCGGGCGGCGCGGCCCATCGCCGTCGAGGCGCTGCAGCTGGCGCTGGTGGAGGCGCATGCCCAGGCGGAGGCGCCGCGCGCGCCTGCTGGCGCCGCCGGCACCGAGCCGCCGGTGGTGACCACGCCGGATGCCGAGGCCATCGTGCTGCACACGCGGCGCACCGATCTGCGCGGGCGCACGCCCAACCAGGTGCAGTACCTGCGGCAGATCCTCAGCCACGACATCAGCTTCGGCATCGGGCCGGCCGGCACCGGCAAGACCTTCCTGGCCGTGGCCTGCGCGGTGGATGCGCTGGAGCGCAGTGGCGTGCAGCGCATCGTGCTCACCCGACCGGCGGTGGAGGCCGGCGAACGCCTGGGCTTTCTGCCCGGTGATCTGGCGCAGAAGGTCGACCCCTACCTGCGCCCGCTGTACGACGCGCTGTATGACCTGATGGGCTTCGAGCGCGTGCAGGCGGCCTTCGAGAAGGGCCAGCTCGAGATCGCGCCGCTGGCCTTCATGCGCGGGCGCACGCTGAACCATGCCTTCGTGATCCTCGACGAGGCACAGAACACCACGCCCGAGCAGATGAAGATGTTTCTCACCCGCATCGGCTTCGGCAGCCGGGCGGTGGTCACCGGCGACGTGAGC
>CAYPDO010000572.1:0-3389 GCA_964409495.1 uncultured Bordetella sp. | reverse complement strand
AGGCCGCCGCGCTGCGCAGGATGCTGCCCACGTTGCCGGCGTCCTGCACGCGGTCCAGCACCACGGTGGCCAGATCGGGCGCGATGGCGGGCGCTGCCGGCAGCGCCAGCACATAGCCCAGCCTGGCGGGCGACTCCAGGCCGCTGAGCCCCTCGAACAAGACTTCGGGCAGCACCCGCACCTGCGGCGCGGCCTCAGCCAGCGCACGCAGCGCCGGCTGGTTCACCCAGGCGCTTTCGGCAATCAAGGCCTGCTGCGGCCGGCCGCCGCGCGCCAGCAGCGCGCTGCACAGGTGATCACCCTCCAGCCACAACATGCCGGCCTTGCGGTAGCCGCCGGGGTCGCGCGCCAACTTGCGCAGCTTGACCAGCAGCGGGTTGTCGCGCGAGGTGATCGCCAGGATGTCGGGCATGGCCAGGATCAGCCTTCGATCACGGCGCGCACCGGCGCATAGCTGCGGCGGTGCTGCGGGCAGGCGCCGTGCTGGCGCAGCGCGGCCAGGTGGTCGGCCGTGGGATAGCCCTTGTGCGTGGCGAAGCCATATTGCGGATGCTGGGCATGCAGGGCCTCGCACAGCCGGTCGCGGTGCACCTTGGCCAGGATCGACGCGGCCGAGATCGCCGGCACCTTGGCATCGCCCTTGACGATGGCCTCACCAGGCATCTTCAGCACCGGCAGGCGGTTGCCGTCCACCAGCACCTTGTGCGGCAGCAGGCGCAGGCCTTCCACCGCGCGTTTCATCGCCAGCATCGTGGCATGCAGGATGTTCAGGCGGTCGATCTCCTCCACGCTGGCCTCGGCGATGCAGCAGGCCAGGGCCTTGGCACGGATCTCGTCGAACAGCTTCTCGCGCCGCCGGGCGGTGAGCGCCTTGCTGTCGGCCAGGCCGGTGATCGGGTGCAGTTCGTCGAGGATCACCGCCGCCGCCACCACCGGGCCGGCCAGCGGGCCACGGCCGGCCTCGTCGACGCCGGCGATCAGGCCGGGGCCGTCCCAGGTCAGGCCCAGTTGCACGGGTTCAACGGGCTTCGATGACTTGCGCGATGGCATCGGCGGCACGCTGCGCGGTGTTGCAGCGCAGCTGTAGGTGGATCTCGGTGAAGCGGCGCGCCAGCGCGGCACAGCGCGGCGTGTCGTCCAGCAGGGCCAGGCCTTCACGGGCCAGGGCCGCGGGTGTGGCCGCGTCCTGGATCAGTTCGGGCACCAGGAATTCGCGCGCCAGGATGTTGGGCAGGCCCACCCAGGGCTGGTAGCGCATGCGTTTCATGCGCTGCCAGTTCAGCCAGGCCAGGTGGTAGGTGATGACCATCGGCCGCTTGAACAGGGCCGCCTCCAGCGAGGCCGTGCCGCTGGCCAGCAGGGTGACATCGCAGGCCGCCAGTGCCTCGTGCGAGCGGCCATCGAGCTGCTGGATGGCCACGCCTTTTGCATGCTGGGTGATGAAGGGCGCCACCAGGCCCGCCAGCCCCGGCACCACCGGCATCACGAAGCGCAGGCCGGGCCGCTGGCGCTGCATCAACGCGGCGGCGGCCAGCAGGCGCGGCGCGATGTGCGTGATCTCGCTGCGCCGGCTGCCCGGCAGCAGGGCCACCACGGTATCGTCCTCGGCCAGGCCCAGCGCGGCGCGGGCTGCGGCGCGCGGCACCTCCAGCGGGATGGCATCGGCCAGCGGGTGGCCCACATAGCTGGCCGGCACGCCATGGCGCTGCAGCAGTTCAGGCTCGAACGGAAACAGGCACAGCACATGGTCGGCCGCCGCGCGCAGCTTGGCCACGCGCTCGCCGCGCCAGGCCCAGATCGACGGGCAGACGAAATGGATGGTCTTCAGCCCGCCTTCGCGCAGCCGCGTTTCCAGGCCGAAGTTGAAGTCGGGTGCGTCGATGCCGATGAAGGCTGCCGGCCGCTCGACCAGCAGGCGGTCGCCCAGCTGGCGGCGGATGCGCAGCAGCTCGGGCAGGCGCTTCAGGGCATCCACATAGCCGAACACGCTCAGGCGCTCATGCGGCCACCAGGCGTCGAAACCCTGGGCCGCCATCCTCGGGCCGCCGATGCCGGCGGCCTGAAGCCGAGGCCAGCGCTGATTCAACCCGGCCAGCAGCAGGCCACCCAGCAGGTCGCCCGAGGCTTCTCCGGCGACCAGGGCCAACCGCGGCGGTGGCAACGGTTGGCCAGTCATCCAGCCGTCAGCGCACGATGCCGCGCGTGGCGGCGCCCAGGAAGCCGAGCATCGCGTCGATGTCGCCCTGGCTGGCCGTGTCGGCCGAGGCCTTCAGCGCGCCGATCTGTTCGATGGCCTGGGCCAGCGGCAAGGCGCTGCGGTAGAGCAGCTTGTGCATCTGGCGGATGGTGGCGATCTGCGCGTCGCTGAAGTTGCGCCGCTTCAGGCCGGTGAGGTTGACCGCGCGCACGGCCAGCGGGTTGCCATCCACGGTCATGTAGGGCGGCACGTCCTGCGCCACATGGGCCTGGAAGCCGACCATGGCCTGCGCACCGATCTTCACGAACTGGTGCACGCCCGACAGGCCGCCGATGGTGGCCCAGTCGCCGACGTGCACATGACCGGCCAGCGTGGCGTTGTTGGCCAGCACGCAGTGATGCCCCAGGCGCACATCGTGGGCGACATGCACGTAGGCCATGATCCAGTTGTCATGGCCGATGCGGGTCACGCCTTCATCCTGCACCGTGCCGGTGTTGATGGTGACGAACTCGCGAAAGGTGTTGCGCTCACCGATCTCCAGGCGCGTGGGCTCGCCGCGGTACTTCATGTCCTGCGGCGCGGCGCCGATGCTGGCGAACTGGAAGATGCGGTTCTCGCGGCCGATCGTGGTGTGGCCTTCGATCACCGCATGCGGGCCTACCGTGCTGCCTTCGCCGATGCGCACATGCGGGCCGATCACCGTGTAGGCGCCCACAGTGACGTCGCTCGCCAGCTCGGCGCGCGGATCCACCAGGGCGGTGGGATGGATGCGGGTCATGCCGGCGCCCGCCCGATCACGACACCTTGCGCATCGTGCACATCAGCTCGGCTTCCACGGCCGTCTCGCCGGCCACGCTGGCACGCGCCTTGTACTTGTAGATGCCGGCGCGCACGCGGTCGATGCTGGCCTCGAGGATCAGCTGGTCACCCGGTTCGACCACGCGCTTGAAACGCGCGCCGTCGATGCCGACGAAGTACACCACGGTGTCGTCGTCGATGTCGGAGCCCATGGATTCGAAGCTCAGCAGCGCGGCGGCCTGGGCCAGGGCTTCGAGCATCAAGACGCCGGGCATCACCGGGCGGCTCGGAAAGTGACCGAGGAAGAAGGGCTCGTTGATCGAGACGTTCTTCAGCGCCTTGATGCGCTGGTCTTTCACGAGCTCGAGCACGCGGTCGACCAGCAGGATCGGGT
>CAYPDO010000571.1:0-3395 GCA_964409495.1 uncultured Bordetella sp. | reverse complement strand
CGACGCGCCATGAAGCCCACGGCGGCCAGGCCGGCAACCATCAGCGCGTAGGTGCTGGGCTCGGGGACCGGGGCTGCGGCCACGGTCACCATGTCGAAGCGCCAGGTGCCGGCGGTGCCATAGGTGCCGGTCGGGCTGGTGGCCACATAGCCGGAGGCGGTGCCAAAGCCGGCCACCACGCGCAGGCCGAAGGAGGCGTTGTTGTCGGCGGCGGTGATGGCCGAGAGGTCCACAGTGCGGCCCTTGGCCCAGGTGTCACCGGTGGCCAGCGTGAAGGTGGTGATGTCGGTCCAGGTGCTGCCGTCGGTCGTGTACTGCACGACCTCGGTGTTGGCGCTGGTGTTGCTGTGACGCAGGTCGTAGGTGAACACCACATCCTGGAAGCCGACGGTGCTGACCAGAAATTGCGCGCCGCGGGTCTTGTTGCCAGCGCCTTGGGCTGCGAAAGTCGTCAGGTTCCAGCCGCTGTCATCGCCGGTAGCCGGGTCGCTCGAACCACCAGAGGCGTCGCCAGAGGCGAACGAAGCAGTGGCGCCACCCACCAGGCTGGCGGTGCCGGCGCCGATGGCGCTGACGATGGTGCCGGTGCCGGTATTGGCATCCGGCGTCACCGAGTTGAAGTTCCACTGCGTCACGACAACGGCGTGGGCGGGCAGGGACATGGCGGCCGCAGCGGCCAGGGCAAACAGATGCTTGGTCATGGAAAGTTCTCTCGGGGTAAGTTGATCGACCCGGGCGGCTTCGAGACCCGGATGCCGCACGGTAGGCAGCGCGCATGAAGCAGCCGTGACACTTCGGCGGCGTACCCGCGCGAACCGGCGGCAGACCCCGTGAATGCAGGGGCCTGGTGCGCTGCCGGGCGCGCTCAAGTCCGCCGTCCGCAGGCCGATAGCACCGGAAGACGAATCGCCCGGGGCAGTTGCGGGCTTCCACCCCATGCTCCAGATGCCCCCCTTCCCCGCCGCCGGCCGCTGCGCGCCGCCTGCCCCCGTGGCCGGCGGGCGGGGTGTGGCCACGCGCCTGCTGCGCTGGCTGGCGCTGGTGGCAGCCTGGCTGGCCCTGCTAGGCGCCATGCCCGCGCATGCCGCGACCGATGCCGCCCGCCACCCGGCCGCCGCCCGTGTGCTGATGCTCGACGACAGCCGCCCCGACATCCCGGCCTGGCATGCCGTGCGCCTGCTGTCCGACCCCGGCCACCGCCTGAGCCGCGACGAGGTGCTGCAGCGCCGGCAGGATTTCCGGCCGCCCACGGGCCCCGAGGGCAACCTGGGCGTGCGCCGCGACACGGTGTGGCTGCTGCTGCCGCTGCAGGTGGCGCAGGGCGACGGCCAGTGGCTGCTGAACGTCGACTACCCGCCGCTCAACGACCTGCGCGTCACGCTGCTGCGTGACGGCCAGCCGGTGCAGGAACGCCAGCTTGGCAACCTGCTGCCCTTTGCCGACCGGCCGGTGCGCGCGCGGCCGCATGCGCTGCGCCTGGCGCTGGAGCCGGGCGTGCACTACGAACTGCTGCTGCGGGTGCAGACCACCAGCTCGATGGTGCTGCCGATCTCGCTGGTCAAGCCCGAGGCCTTCCAGGACCATGAGAACGGCATGCAGCTGCAGCAGGGCCTGCTGATCGGCGTGGCGGTGGCCCTGCTGCTGTACAGCCTGTCGCACTGGGTCAGCCTGCGCGAGGCGCTGTTCGTGCAGTACGCACTGCTGCTGGTGGGCGTGACCACCTTCTTCGTCGCCTACTTCGGCATCGGCCAGCAGCACCTGTGGAGCGAGCAGTCGGGGGCGCTGGACAAGATCGCGCCGCAGGCCATCTTGCTGGCGCTGGCCAGCGGCGGCCTGTTCGTGGCCGGCGCGCTGCGCACCCGCGGGCGCCACCGCTGGACCCACCGCGGCCTGACGGCCGTGTCGGTGGTCGCCGCGCTGGGCCTGCTGGCCTCGCTGGCCGGCGCGCTGGACTACCGCTTCACCCAGGCCCTGGCCACGGGGCTGGGCCCGATGCCGATGCTGATCGCCATTCCCGCCGCCTATCGCCAGGCGCGGGCGGGCGACCGCGTGGCGCTGTTCCTGCTGCTGGGCTGGAGCGCCTACATGGTGGGCGCGCTGTGCATCGCCGGCCTGCTGCGCGGGCTGCTGCCGGCCAACTACTGGACGCAGCACCTGTTCCAGCTGGCCTCGGTGGCCGAGATGGCGCTGTGGACACGCATCCTGTCGCTTCGCATCGAAGGCGTGCGGCGCGATGCCGAGCGCACCGAGGTGGAGCGCCGCACGCTCGAATCGCTGGCCTACACCGATGCGCTCACCGGCCTGCCCAACCGGCGCGGGCTGAACCTGGCCCTGGCTGCGGCGCTGGCCGATTGCCGCGCCGACGCGCGTGCCCCGGGCGAGCGCGCGCTGGCCGTGTTTCTGCTCGACCTGGACGGTTTCAAGCCGGTCAACGACCGCCTGGGCCATGATGCCGGTGACGAGCTGCTGGTGCAGGTGGGCCAGCGCCTGAAGCGCCAGCTGCGCCACAGCGACGTGGTGGCGCGCCTGGGCGGTGACGAGTTCGTGATCGTGGCCGCCGGCCTGGCCGGCGAAGCCGAGGCGCAGACCATCGGCAGCAAGCTGCTCGAAGCCTTTCGCGAGCCCTTCTTCGTGGTGGGCCAGTCGTGCCGGGTGGGGCTGACCATCGGCTTTGCGCTGGCGCCGCACGACGGCCATGAGGCCGACGACCTGCTCAAGCGCGCCGATGCCGCGATGTACGCCGGCAAGCAGGCCGGGCGCCACACGCTGCGTCGCGGCCAGGCCTCGCAAGGCCTGACGTGATGGGGCACCCGGCCCCGCGGGTACGCGGGGCCACCCGCCGGGCGGGTCGCCGGCCGGCTTCGGGCGGCCGGGCGCTCGGCCGGCTCTTGCGCACCCGGCCCCGCGATCGCGCGGGTCCACCCGCCGAGCGGGTTGTCGGGCCTGCTTGGGAGCGGCCCGGCGCTGGCCTGCTGGCGCACCCGGCCCCACGGGTACGCGGGGCCATGCGCTTGGCCTCAGTTCAGAAAGCCCATCGCTGCGCGCTTGCCGCTGGCATCGGGCAGGTCGGCGGCCCGAACCTCGTCGCGCCCGGCCAGGCGCGCGTTGCCGAAGGCCGTCATCCAGGCGCGGCGCATCTCGCGCGGGGCCAGTTCGGCCAGGCGCTCCAGCACCTCGTCGGCGGGCTCGGGGGCGAAGCGCTGGCCCCAGGCGTGCTCGCCGCGGATGCCCAGGTACAGGCGCCGCGCGATGGCGCGCGCGGCGTCGCGGCCCGGCATCTCGATCTGGTAGACGTTCACGCGGTTCAGGATCGGCTCGGGAATCGCGCGCTCGTCATTGGCCGTGCTCGGCGCGCTGTTCGTGCTTCTGGTCTTCGCTGCGCTCGATCAGGTAAG
>CAYPDO010000570.1:0-3402 GCA_964409495.1 uncultured Bordetella sp. | reverse complement strand
ATCGTGCAGGAGGCCTGGTTGCGTTGGGCCGAAGTCGATGAACGCACGGTGGCCAATGCCGGCGCCTACCTGTCGCGCGTGGTCACCCACCTCTGCCTCGACCGGCTGCGCTCAGCTTCATTGCAGCGCGAGCAGTACATCGGTGTGTGGCTGCCCGAGCCCTGGCTGGATGACGCCGCCACCATCGACGAGGCGCCCGGGCCTGAGCAGCAAGCTGAGTTTGCCCAGGACGTCTCGGTGGCGTTCCTGCTGGCTCTGGAGCGGCTGTCCCCGCTGGAACGTGCGGCCTTCCTGCTGCACGACGTGTTCGATCTCGGTTACGACGAGGTCGCCCGTCACCTCGATCGCCATGAGGCGGCATGCCGCCAGCTGATCAGCCGGGCACGCAAGCGGGTCAAGGCCGACTATGCGCGTCGCGAAGTGGCCGAAGAAGAGCGGCAGCGGCTGTTCGACGCGTTCGCCAGTGCCTTGCGCAACCGCGATGTCGATGCGCTGGCCCAGGTCCTGGCGCAGGACGCCGTGCTCCTGGCCGACGGCGGCGGCAAGGTCACGGCGGTCCCGCGGCCGCTGCACGGCGGCGCACGCGTGGCCGGCGCCCTCATCGGTTTTGCCCGCCTGCCCACCAGCATTGGCTGGCGGCTGGAGCCGGCGCGGGTCAACGGCTTGCCGGGGTGCCTGCTCTTCGACGACCACGATGGCGGGCGACTGGTGCAGACCATGGCCCTGGCCCCGTCGTCCACGCAGGCGGGGCGCATCGGTGCCATCTACGTGCAGCGCAACCCCGACAAGCTCGGTCGCGTCACAAACTGCCTCGGCAGTCCGTCTTGAGGGTGTGCCCGGCACGGTGCCGGGCGCCACCTCACACAAGGACCTGCCCATGACCTCGACCCACCCGCAGCCGCGCCTGGACCCCGGCGCCATCGCCCCCGCACTGTTCAAGAAATACCTCGACTTCGCCACCACGTTCACGCTCGACGAGGGCCTCGCTCTGCTGGTGGACATCCGTGCCTCGCAGCTCAACGGCTGCGCGTTCTGCCTGGACATGCACGTCAAGCAGGCCCGCATGGCCGGTGAACGCGAGTTGCGGCTGCACCATGTGGCGATCTGGCGCGAGTCGCCGCTGTTCAGTCCGCGCGAACGCGCGGCCTTGGCCTGGGCTGAACTGCTGACGCGTCCGGACACCGAAGGCGTGAGCGATGCCGACTACCGCCAGGCCTGCGAACACTTCCCGGAGGCTGAACTTGTTGAACTGACGTTCCGCGTGATGGCCATCAACGGTTGGAACCGCCTGAACATCGCCTTCCGCAGAATCCCCGGTTCGCTCGACCGTGCCTACGGGCTCGACAAGGCAGGCCTGGTGTGAGCGAGCTGGCTGGCGACGCCCGAGGGGACGCAGTCACCCC
Organism: uncultured Bordetella sp.; assembly: GCA_964409495.1. Taxonomy (GTDB): domain Bacteria; phylum Pseudomonadota; class Gammaproteobacteria; order Burkholderiales; family Burkholderiaceae_C; genus Pseudaquabacterium. Next base: position 1,999 of record CAYPDO010000570.1, on the reverse strand, counting down.
ACCCGACGAGCCGGCAGCCCACTGGCGCGACTTGTTCTCCGGTCCGTCAGGCCTGCAGATGGCGGTGTTGGTGGGCGGCATTGCCCTGCACTCGACCACGCTGTACATCACCACGAGCATCCTGCCCACGGTGGTGGCCGACATTGGCGGCATGCCGCTGTACGCCTGGAACACCACGGTGTTCGTGGTCGCCGCCATCGTCGGCGCAGCCGCCGCTGTACAAGTGTTGCAACGCGTCGGTGTCCGGTGGGCTTACATCGGTGTCGCAGGGACCTTTGCGGCCGGCAGCGCACTGTGCGCGCTGGCGCCCAGCATGCCCGTGATGCTGTTGGGGCGCCTGATCCAAGGACTCGCAGGCGGGGCATTGCTGGCAGGGCCGTACGTGCTGGTGCAGCAGACCTTGCCCGCACGGCTTTGGCCTCGTGCCCTGGCGCTGTTCTCTGGCATGTGGGGGGTCGCCACGCTGCTCGGGCCAGCCGTTGGCGGCGTGTTGGCACAGTATGCGAACTGGCGCCTCGCGTTTGGGGCGCTCGTCCTGGTGGCACTGGCGTTGGCCGTGGGTGCAGCAGCGGCAGTTTGGCGCACGAAGCCCGACACCGTGGCAAAGCCGCTTCCGATGCGTCAGTTGGCACTGCTGGCGATGGCGGTGCTTGCGGCATCCACCAGCAGCCTGGCCGGCTCGGCGCCCATCGGGGCCCTCTGTCTGGTTGGGGCGCTGGGCCTGCTGCTTGGCCTGGGCCATGCAGATCAGGCAGCAGCCTCTCGCCTGTTGCCCCGTGCGGCCTACGAGCGCGGCGGCCTCCTCGGTCGGCTGTATGGAACATCGGCGCTGATGGCCATCACGGTCACCTGCACCGAGCTGTTCATCCCGCTGTTCCTTCAACGGAACCAGGGCCACACGCCCCTGGTGGCAGGCTACATCGCCGCTGCCGCATCCGCGGGCTGGACGGTCGGTGCGCTGATCAGCGCCTCGATCACGCCAGCCCGGTCGCCGTGCCTCGCCCAGGCCTCACCTTGGCTCTGTGCACTGGCCCTGGCGGTACTGGGCATCGCCATGTCGCAACCGAGCGCCTCACCCACGGTCGAATCGACATGGACCATGGTGGGGTCGCTGATCGCACTGGGCCTCGGCGTCGGCCTGGGCTGGCCGCACCTGGCCAAGCGCATCATGGCCGCAGCGCCACCGCCCGAGGCCGATACGGCATCCGGCGCCATCATGACGGTGCAGTTGATGGCCACCACCATGAGCGCTGCCGCGGGAGGTTTCCTGATCGAATCGACCACGCGGGCCGCCGACACAGACCTGACATCCCCGGCGGCGTGGCTGTTCGGTCTGTTGGTGCTCGCGCCGCTCGGTGCGGTCTTGCTCTGGCCACGCGACAACGCGAATCCTCTTGGGCCGAGGTAACGCTGTCTTTGTGCAGCCATCGCGTTCAGGCCTTGGATTGAACGGCTGGCCGCCGCGCTGCGCACCGGCACTGACAAGCTGCCGATCCTGAGTCCAACGGCATGGACGAGATCGAGATCCCGGCCTTCCTGCGCCAGCAGGCTGGCCGCTGGGGCCGGTGTCAGCGGCCGGGCAGCGCCAGCCGGTCAACGCCACGCGCTGTGCCAGCGGCTTCAAGCGCAGAACCCATCGCCTGACCTGACCCAACGGGCCAGCGCGATGTCCGGGGGCGGTTCATGCGCCACTGGCCGCTCCTTGTTGTGTCGGTGTCATCGCTGATCGGCATCAGCTTCGGCTTCGCGCCGGCGCGCAAGGCCTCGCGGCTGGATCCGGTCGAGGCGCTCGCCCGAGCCTGACTTGCGCGCTGCAGCCACACCGCGGAGGCGGCAGCGCGGCCCGCACCCTGGCCCCGCTTCTTCATGCCGAACTGAGGGGGGCGGCGGCCTCGTGCGGCGCCGCGATGCCGCGGCACGGCGCACAGCAAAGGGGGGGCTCTGTGGCGGCTACGGCTCCGGCTGCACAGCGCCGCTGCAGAAGTTCAGCAAGGGCAGC
>CAYPDO010000569.1:0-3405 GCA_964409495.1 uncultured Bordetella sp. | reverse complement strand
TTCGAAATCGGCGCTGCAGGCGTCGCAGTGGTAGTCGTGGATCGGCATGGTGGGGCTCCAGGAAGATCGGGCGATGAAGGCTTGGCGAGCAAGAAGCGTGCGTTGTCGCGTCGTGTCGTCTCGCGGGTCGTCAGTGGCTGGGGCAGGGCTTGGCGCCGGTTGCTGCCGCGGCGCTGCCCTCCAGCGCGCCCGACCAGGCCGCGCCGCCGGCCGGCTGCGGTGCGAGCCCGACGAAGGCCGCCACCTCGGCCAGCTCGAAGCCAACCAGGCGCGCACCATCGGGGCGCTGCATCAGCGGCCGGCGGATCAGCAGTGGCTCGGCCAGCAGCAGGGCCAGCGCGGCCTCGGCATCCAGCGCCTCGGGCACCACCTCGCCGCGCTTGACGCGCGGCGCGGCGCGGTTGAACCACTGCGACACCGGCAGCGGCGCCAGAAAGGGCAGCAGGGTCTCGCGCGTCCATGGCGCGGTGAGCAGGTTGCGCCGCTGCAGCGTGTGGCCGGCGGCCTCCAGCATGGCGCGCTGGCGTGCATTGCCGCCGCAGCCGGGCTTCTCGAAGAACACGATCTCGGTCATGGTGCGGGCTCCACGGGCCGCGCCACCGGGCGGGCCCGGCTGGCCGCACGCAGCAGGCGCAGGCAGTCCAGGCTGGCGGCCATGTCGAGCGCGCTGAAGTCGTCCTGCGTGCTCAGCAGCGGATCGGCCCCGGCGGCCAGCAGGGCCTGCACGATGGCCGGCTTGCCGCTGCTGGCGGCGTACATCAGGCAGGTGGCGCCAGTGAGGTTGGGGTGGTCCACCACCAGGCCGGCGGCCACCAGCAAGGTGACCAGGGCCGGATCGTTGGACACGCAGGCCAGCCACAGCGCGGTGTTGCCATCGTCGTTGGCGGCATGGCGGTCCACGCCGCTGGCCAGCAGCGCGGCCACGATGGCGGTCTCGCCGCGCCAGGCGGCATGCATCAGCGGCGTGTTGCCATGCGGGCCGGCCTGGTGGGCATCGGCAAAGCCATGCGCCTGCAGCCAGGCCGGCAGCGCGGCCAGCGCGGGGTCGGTCATGTGAAAGCCTCCGGGCCCAGCCTGGCGCGGTCGGCCAGGTGGGCATAGGGCGGGTCGGTGGCGATGCGCGCATCAGCCACCGGCACGCCGAGGGTGAAGTGGTAGATGCTCTGCAGCCGCGTGTCGCCCTCGGCCAGGCCCAGCAGCTGGTGCACACCATCGTCGAAGAAGCAGCCGATGCCGGTGCCGCGCAGGCCCTGCGCCTCGGCCTGCAGGTACAGCACCTGGCCCAGCAGGCCGGCCTCCTGCAGCAGCTGTCGATAACCATCGGGCTGCGCGTCCACCGGGCCGTCGAAGGCGGCCAGCATGGCCACCGCCACCGCGGCATCCGAGCCCAGCGCCTGGTGGCAGCTCAGCGTGCGCAGCGTGCCGGCCAGCGCGGGGTTCTGCACCAGCTGCCACAGGCCGCCGGGCGCGGCATCGTGCCGCACCGGCTGCCAGGCCAGCGTGGCCGGCAGCGCCGCGCGCAGCAGCGCTTCGCCGGCGGCCGAGCGCGGCAGCACATAGGCACCGGGCGCCAGGCCCTCCACGCGGTGGGCGAAGAACACCGGGTGCACCTGCGGCGTGGCATCGGCCCGCACATCCCAGGGCAGGCCGGGGCGGCGCGCATCGGTGCCCAGCGCCTGCACGATGGCGGCAAAGGCCGCGCCGCGGATGCGCGCCTGCCGCTCGAAGCGCTGCGCGCTGCGGCGCTGGCGGATGAGCTGCTGGGCACTGGGCGAAGGCTCGCCAGGCGCGGCAGAAGGCCGGTCCACCACCATGCTGGTTGGCAACGCGACGCGCGCCGAGGTGCCGGTGGGCATCGCGGCAGGCGCAGCAGCCGCCTGCGCCGCGGCCGGCGCTGCGGCAGGCAGCGGCCCAGCCGGCATCGCAGCCGGCATTGCAGCCGGCATTGCAGTCTCGGGCCGCGTGGCGCGGGCCACCGCATCGATCACCGGCCAGCGGTACATCGGGTGGCGGTCCAGCCGGTTGGCCTGGCCCTGCCACAGGCTCAGCGGGCGGTCCGGGGCCGTGGGCACGGCGCCCAGGTCGGAGCCGATGGCCAGCAGCAGTTCGGGCTCCTCGGCCTCGGCCTGTCCGAAATCCGCCGCACGACCGGTGCCCAGCCAGCCGGCCAGATCGGCATGGCCCAGGCCCGGCACCACGCGCGCCTGCCAGCCCAGCAGCGCAGCCGCATAGCGCACGGCGCCCAGCGCATGGCCGGCATCGAGCTGGCAGTAGCGGAAGGCCCGTTCGCCGTACTTCCAGGCCTCGCGCCAGTGGATGCTGCTCAGGCCCAGCCACAGCCGCGGGGGGACGGCCGTGCCTGCGCCGCCGGGGGCCGGCCAGGCGGCGCGCTGCGCCAGCGCATGCTCGCGCGGCGCGTAGTGCCACAGGCCATCGCCCAGGCCCGGCAGGCCCTGGCTGAGCACATAGGCCTCGGTGGGGTGCAGGTTGCCGCTGCTGGGGTTGCAGCGCACGGCCCAGCGGTCGGGGCCCAGGGTCTTCCACGCCGCCAGGCCGAAGGCCAGCGCCAGCAGCGCCGACACGCCGTGCGCGGACAACGGCTGCGCCGGCACGGCGCCGGGCTGGTGCAGCGCGGCCCAGGTGGCCGGCAGCGCGCCATCGGCCAGCAGCGGCAGCGGCTGCAGCGGCGCGCCGGCCCAGCGGCGCCAAGGGTCGGGCTGGGCGTCCCAGTCCAGCGTGTCGGGGCCGGCAGCGTAGCGATTCAGCGCATGCTTGCTGCGCTGGTGATAGGCGCGTGTGGTGGCCGTGGCGGCCGGCGCCCCCGCGGCGCCGCGCGGATCCGCGGCGGGCAGAAGATCAGCCGCCATGCGCCGGCTCCGGTTGCGAGCGGGCGGGCGTGGCCGCATCGGCATCGGCATCAGCCAGGGCCAGCAGGGCCGTGGTCTGCCGCGTGATGGCGGCGTGCACTGCCGGATCCAGCCGCGTCACCCAGCGCCTGGGCAGCGCGGCGGCGCCGCAGCGCGCGCCGGCCAGCATGCCCACCAGCGCACCGGTGGTGTCGGCATCGTCGCCCTGGTTCACGGTGGCCACCACGGCGGCCTCGAAGTCATCGTGCTGCAACAGGAAGTGCAGCACCGTCTGCACCGTATCCACCACATAGCCGCTGGCACGACCGCGGTAGGGCGTGAAGCGGAAGGCGGGATGCGCGGCCACGAAGTCGTCGACCAGTTGCCGCAGCGTCACCGGGCCGGCGCCCAGGATCAGCGAGCGCACCAGGCGCGCGAAGCCCAGCACGGCCGCATCCGACACCGGGTTGTGGTGCGTGATGTGCGACTGCGCCAGCGACACGCGGGCCATCGCTTCCTCATCGTGTAGCGTGGCCAGCACGGCCGGCAGGTTGCGCAT
>CAYPDO010000568.1:0-3406 GCA_964409495.1 uncultured Bordetella sp. | reverse complement strand
GCACGTAGATGCCCACGCGGTCGAGCGGCGTGACCTTCTGGCCCAGCAGCGTGCCATCCTCGTCACGGTACTGCCAACTCAGGCCACAGGCCTGCTTCTGGCGCTCGTGGTAGCTGCGCACCCGCTGCGCGGCCGATTCCAGCGCATGGCGCTGCGCGGGCGTGATGGCGTCGAAGGCCGCTTTCAGCTCGTCGCGCGTGAGTTCCAGCGCGGCCACGCTCGGCCGGTCGAGGTGGTCGAACAGCGCCGTGTAGCGCAGCACCGCGGCATCGCCATGGCGGCGCACCTCGGCCAGGATGTCGGCCACACGGGCCTCGATGGCATCGTCGGTCTCGTCCGACCAGTGCAGCACCTGCTGGAAGGCCGCCTCGAAATCGGGTTGCGCGGTGCTGAGCTGGCGGATGGCGACGGCGGTCATGGCGGTGACGGTGGGCAGGTCAGGGTTGGCGGGCCGCAACGGCCTGGGCAAAGGCGTCGATCAGGCGGCGGATCGGCTCGCGCTGCAGCTTCAAGGCGGCCTGGTTGACCACCAGGCGCGAGCTGACATCGAGGATGCGCTCCACCTCCACCAGGTGGTTGGCCTTGAGCGTGGACCCGGTGGACACCAGGTCGACGATGGCATCGGCCAAGCCGGTCAGCGGCGCCAGCTCCATCGAGCCATAGAGCTTGATCAGGTCAACGTGCACGCCCTTGTCGGCGAAGTGCTGGCGCGCGATGGCGGTGTACTTGGTGGCCACGCGGATGCGCGAGCCCTGCTTCACGGCGCTGGCGTAGTCGAAATCGTCGCGCGTGGCCACGCTCATGCGGCACTGGGCGATCTGCAGATCCAGCGGCTGATACAGGCCGGCGCCACCGTGTTCCAGCAGCACATCGAGCCCGGCCACGCCGATGTCGGCGCCGCCATGCTCCACATAGGTGGGCACGTCGGTGGCGCGCACCAGCACCACGCGCACGCCATCGTGGCTGGTGGGCAGGATCAGCTTGCGGCTCTTCTCGGGATCCTCGCTCACCGTGATGCCGGCGGCCGCCAGCAGCGGCAGGGTTTCCTCGAAGATGCGGCCCTTGGACAGGGCGAGGGTCAGCATCGTCATCGGGGGGTCCTCTCGGGGGCGCCCCATGCCGCGCAGATCAGGGCCACCGTGTACCGCGGGTGCCCGAGAGCCACCCGCAGCATGTGGCCGCAGGTGGGTCAGTGGGGGTGGTGCGGGGCGGCAGGCGCCGCCGGTGCAGCCGCCCATTCGGCGGGGGTGAGCGTCTTCATCGACAGCGCGTGAATTTCAGCGCGCATTCTATCGCCCAGGGCTGCGTAAACCCGCTGGTGCCGGCGGATGCGCGGCAGGCCGTCGAATTCAGCCGACACGATGGTGGCGAAAAAGTGCTGCCCGTCGCCCTCGACTTCGAGGTGCTCGCAAGGCAGGCCTGCAGCGATGTAGCCGCGGATGTCGTCGACGGTGGGATCAGCCATGCGCCGATTATCGACGAGCGCCGAATGCCCCAGCGCCCTACCGCGAGATCGCGTCCGTGCTCAGGGCCGGATCTTGTAGCCGATGCGCAGCAGGTTCAGCGTGAGCGCCGCCACCGCCACGAAGGCCGTGCCCACCACGGCCAGGCTCAGCCAGGGCGAGGCATCGCTGGTGCCGAAGAAGCCGCGCCGGAAGCCGTCGATCATGTAGAAGAACGGGTTCAGGTGGCTGGCCGCCTGCCAGAACGCCGGCAGCGAGTGCACCGAATAGAACACGCCCGACAGAAAGGTCATGGGCATGACGATGAAGTTCTGGAAGGCCGCCATCTGGTCGAACTTCTCGGCCCAGAGCCCGGCGATCAGGCCCAGCGAGCCCATCAGCCCGGCGCCGAGTGCGGCAAACACCAGGATCCACCAGGGCTCGGCGAACGGCGGCGGCGAGAACCACACCGTGACGATGAACACGCCGAAGCCCACCACCAGGCCGCGCACCATGCTGGCGCCCACATAGGCCGCATACCAGGCCCAGTGCGACAGCGGCGACACCAGCAGGAACACCAGGTTGCCGGTGATCTTGCTCTGGATCAGGCTGGACGAGCTGTTGGCAAAGGCGTTCTGCAGCACGCTCATCATCACCAGGCCGGGGATCAGGAAGGCGGTGTAGCTGACATTGCCGAACACCTGCGCACGGCCCTCGAGCACATGGCCAAACACCAGCAGGTACAGGATGGCGGTGAGCACCGGCGCGCCCACGGTCTGGAAGGCCACCTTCCAGAAACGCAGCACCTCCTTGTAGAACAAGGTGCCGGCGCCTTCAAAGGCCCGGCTGCTCATGCGCTGGCCCCCACCGCCTGCACCGGCGCGGCCACGGGTGAGCGGCCCTGCATGATCTGCACGAACACGTCCTCCAGATCGGCGCGGCCGATCTCCAGATCCTCGATGCCCACACCCGCGCCGCGCAGCGTGGCCAGAAAACGCTCCACCTCGGCCGCGTCACGCGCGCGCAGCTGCACGATGCGCCCGGTGCTGCGCGCCTGGGCGGCCAGCGCCGGTGGCAGCGCCTGGTCGGTCTTGAAGCGCAGCATGGTGCTGTGCGTGGCGGCCAGCAGCGTGGCCGTGCGCTCCAGCGCCACCAGCGCGCCCTGCTTGAGCATGCCGATGCGGTGGCACAAGGCCTCGGCCTCTTCGAGGTAGTGCGTGGTCAGCAGCACCGTGTGGCCCTGCTTGTTGAGCCGGCCGATGAAGGCCCACAGCGTCTGGCGCAGTTCCACATCCACGCCGGCGGTGGGTTCGTCAAGCACGATCACCGGCGGCTTGTGCACCAGGGCCTGGGCCACCAGCACGCGGCGTTTCATGCCGCCCGAGAGCTGGCGCATGTTGGCGTGGGCCTTGTCGGCCAGGCCCAGCTCGGCCAGCAACTCGTCGATCCAGGCATCGTTGCCCTTCACGCCGAAGTAGCCGCTCTGGATGCGCAGGGTTTCGCGCACGCTGAAGAAGGGGTCGAACACCAGCTCCTGCGGCACGATGCCCAGCGCCTTGCGCGCGGCCGCCGCATCGGCCTGCACGTCGTGGCCCATCACCGTGACACGCCCCTCGGTGGCGCGGGTCAGGCCCGCCAGCACCGAGATCAGCGTGGTCTTGCCGGCGCCGTTGGGCCCCAGCAGGCCGAAGAACTCGCCCTGCGCGATGTCGAAACTGACACCATCCAGCGCGCGAAAGCTGCCGCGCGCCCCTGTGTAGGTTTTTCCAACCTGTTGAAAGCTGACCGCTGGCATAGGCGGCGCATTGTAGGGAGCACGATCAATGCCCTGCGCCGATCTTGGTGCTAGATTGTGTGGCAGCCACTCTGGCCCCCCAGGCCGTCCAGGGCCCTCATGCAATCCCAAGCCAAGAAGCCCCGCCGCACCGCCGAGCGCATCCTCGAGGTCACGCTCGACCTGTTCA
>CAYPDO010000567.1:0-3406 GCA_964409495.1 uncultured Bordetella sp. | reverse complement strand
GGTGCCGTAGGCGGTGCCGCTCATGCGCGCATCGCTGATGCGCACCATGTCGGTCACGCCCTGGGCCAGGATCTTGGGCGGCAGGCCCATGTTGCCCACCTCGGCCATGCCGGGGTAGCCCTTGGGGCCGCAGTTCTTCATCACCAGCACGCTGTCGGGCGTGACCGGCAGATCGGGGTCCTCGATGCGCTGCTTGTAGTGGTCGAAGTCCTCGAACACCACCGCGGGGCCGCGGTGGCGCAGCAGGTGGGCGCTGGCCGCCGAGGGCTTGAGCACCGCGCCGCGCGGCGCCAGGTTGCCGCGCAGGATGCGCAGGCTGCCATCGGCCACCAGCGGTTGGCTGAGCGGGCGGATCACCTCGTCGTCGTGGATCTCGGCGTCGTGCACGTTCTGCCACACGGTGCGGCCGTTGGCGGTGAGGGCCTGCGGGTGCGGCAGCAGGCCGGCCTCGCCCAGGCGGCGCAGCACGCCCGGCAGGCCACCGGCGTAATAGAACTCCTCCATCAGGAAGCGGCCCGAGGGCTGCAGGTCGACGATGGTGGGCGTGCCGCGGCCCACCGTGGTCCAGTCGTCCAGGCCCAGGTCGACGCCGATGCGCCCGGCAATCGCCTTCAGGTGGATCACGGCATTGGTGCTGCCGCCGATGGCGGCAATGGCGCGGATGGCGTTCTCGAAGGCCTCGCGGGTGAGCAGTTTGCCCAGCGTGAGGTCTTCGGCCACCATCTCCACGATGCGCATGCCGCTCAGGTGGGCCAGCACCTTGCGGCGTGCGTCCACGGCCGGAATGGCGGCGTTGTGCGGCAGGCTCACGCCCAGGGCCTCGGCCATGCAGGCCATGGTGCTGGCCGTGCCCATGGTGTTGCAGGTGCCGGCGCTGCGCGACATGCCGGCCTCGGCCGCCATGAACTCGTTCATCGTGATGACGCCGGCCTTCACCTGCTCATGCAGCTGCCACACCACGGTGCCCGAGCCGATGTCGCGGCCCTTGTGCTTGCCGTTGAGCATGGGCCCGCCGGTGACCACGATGGCCGGCAGGTTGCAGCTGGCCGCGCCCATCAGCAGCGCGGGCGTGGTCTTGTCGCAGCCCACCATCAGCACCACGGCGTCGATGGGGTTGCCGCGGATGGCTTCTTCCACATCCATGCTGGCCAGGTTGCGGGTGAACATCGCGGTGGGGCGCAGGTTGCTCTCGCCGTTGCTGAACACCGGAAACTCCACCGGGTAGCCACCGGCCTCGATCACGCCGCGCTTGACGCTCTCGGCCAGTTCGCGGAAGTGGGCGTTGCAGGGCGTCAGCTCGCTCCAGGTGTTGCAGATGCCGATGATGGGCTTGCCCTGGAACACATGGTCGGGGATGCCCTGGTTCTTCATCCAGCTGCGGTACATGAAGCCGTTCTTGTCGGCGGTGCCGAACCAGGCGGCGGAGCGGAGGGGTTTCTTGACAGGCGTGCTCATGGACGGTGGGAGGCGATCTGGGAATGCATTAAAGTATGACTAATGTAGTGCTTGAATGGGTGATTACCCGAATAGTCTGACTAATTGTCAAACAATAGTCGGACTACTTATGATCCAGCCCCTGGGCCACGCCGGCCCGACGACGACGACCCTGTCCGAAAGAGCCTCTCGCATGACCGCTGATCCGGCGCACGGCGCCACCGCTTCCTCCCCGGCCGGCGGCTTCGCCCGCTACCCCAGCCTGCAGGGCCGCTGCGTGTTCATCAGCGGCGGTGCCACCGGCATCGGCGAGTGCCTGGTCGAGCAGTTCATGGCCCAGGGCGCGCGCGTGGGCTTTTGCGACATCGCCGTCGAGGCGGGCCACGCGCTGGTGCAGCGCCTATCAGCCGGTGCGGGCCAGGCCGGCCTGAACGGGCCGCGCACCGCGCCGCTGTTCGTGCCCTGCGACATCACCGACGTGGCCGCGCTGCGCGCCGCCATCGCCCAGGTGGCCGAGGCCTTCGGCCCGGTGATGGCGCTGCTGAACAACGCCGCCAACGACCGCCGCCACAAGATCGACGAGGTCACGCCCGAGTTCTGGGACAGCGCGGTGGCGGTGAACATGAAGCACGCGTTTTTTGCCGCGCAGGCGGTGGCGCCGGGCATGCGCGCGGCGCACGCCGGCAGCATCATCAATTTCGGCTCGGTGAGCTGGATGCTGCGCCAGGGCGACCTGGCGGCCTATGCGTCGTCCAAGGCGGCGATGCAGGGCCTGACGCGCACGCTGGCGCGCGACCTGGGCGCCGACGGCATCCGCGTCAACACCCTGGTGCCGGGCTGGACCATGACCGACAAGCAGCGCCGCCTGTGGGTGACCGCCGACACCGAACAGGAGATCCGCCGCAACCAGTGCATCGGCGAGCCGGTGCTGCCCGAGCACATCGCCCACATGGCGCTGTTCCTGGCGGCCGACGACAGCCGCATGTGCACGGCGCAGACCTTCGTCGTCGATGGCGGCTGGGTTTGAGGCCACGCGCCCGCAGCCACTGCGCCAACTGAGGTGAGCGCGCCGGCGCCACGGCCCGCGCCTGCGCCCACGCTGTGGCGCCTGGCCTGGCCGATCTTCACCGAGCACCTGCTGCATGTCAGCACCGGGGTGGTGGCCACGCTGATGGTGGGCCACCTGTCAGACGCCGCGGTGGGCGGCCTGGGCAGTGCCGGCCAGGTGCTTTGGCTGCTGATGATGGTGTTTGGCGCGCTGGCGGTGGGTGCGTCCACGGTCATCAGCCACCACCTGGGCCGTGGCGATGCCGACGGTGCGCGCCGCCTGGCGCGCGGCGCCGTGGCCACCAGCCTGTGGCTGGGCGCGGCCATCGGCCTGGCCCTGCTGCCGGCCGCCCCCTGGCTGCTGCGCCTGGTGCAGCTGCCGCCCGGGCCCATGGCGCATGCGCTGCCCTACCTGCAGTGGATGGCGGCCACGCTGTTCCTCGAATCGATGAATTTCGGCCTGTCGGCCGCGCTGCGCGCCTTCGGCGCCACGCGCACGGTGATGAGCGTGATGGCGTTGCAGAACGCGGTGAACGCCGGCGGCATCGCGCTGGCGCTGCACGGCCCCTGGGCCGACTGGACGGCGCATGCCAGCGGCGTGGCCATTGCCGGCGCCGCCAGCCGCGCGGTGGCCTGCGCGGCGCTGTGGTGGGCGGCCTCGGCGCGCATTGGCCTGCGCCTGCACTGGGCCGATCTGTGGGCCATCCGCGGCGACGACCTGCGCCGCCTGCTGGCCTTCGGCGTGCCGGCCACGCTGCAGAACGCCAGCTGGTTCGGCGCCTTCATGCTGGTCACCGCGCTCACCGCCCGCATGGGCGAGGGGCCGCTGGCCACGCAGAACTACGTGATGCAGGTGGCCTCGCTGGTGATCCTGTTCTCGGCCGCGCTGTCGCAGGCCAGCGAGCTGCGCGTGGGCCGCCTGGTG
>CAYPDO010000566.1:0-3408 GCA_964409495.1 uncultured Bordetella sp. | reverse complement strand
TGAACCAGACCTCGGTGCTGGGGCGCTACCTGTGGGTGTTCCGGCGCATCGTCGGCCGCATGCAGCACGACCTGTTCCACGTCTACACGGTGGACCAGCACATCCTGATGGTGCTGCGCAATGTGCGCCGCTTCTTCATCCCCGAGCACGCGCACGAGTACCCGTTCTGCACCCAGCTGGCCTCGCAGTGGGACCAGCCTGAGCTGCTGTACATCGCCGCGCTGTTCCACGATGTGGCCAAGGGCCGCGGCGGCGACCACAGCGAGCTGGGCGCGGTGGAGGTGCGGCGCTTCTGCCGCGACCACGGCCTGGGCAAGGAGGATTCAGCGCTGGTCGAGTTCCTGGTGCGCCACCACCTGACGATGAGCACCGTGGCGCAGAAGGAGGACCTGTCGGATGCCGACGTGATCCGTGCCTTTGCCGCCAAGGTGGGCAATGTGCGCCGGCTCACCGGCCTGTACCTGCTGACAGTGGCCGACATCCGCGGCACCAGCCCCAAGGTGTGGAACGCCTGGAAGGGCAAGCTGCTGGAAGACCTGTACCGCACCACGCTGCGCGCGCTGGGCGGGGCCCAGCCCAACCTGGATGCCGAGGTCGAGGCGCGCCGGCAGGAGGCGCGCCAGCTGCTGGCCCTGCACAGCGCCCTGCCCGGCACCGAAGAGCCGCTGTGGAAGACGCTGGAGCTCAGCTATTTCCTGCGCCACGATGCCAGCGAGATCGCCTGGCATGCCCGCGCGCTGTGGCGTTACCTGCAGACCACCGAGCCGGTGGTGCGCGCCCGCCCCTCGCCGGTGGGCGACGGCCTGCAGGTGCTGGTGTATTCGCCCGACCGCCCGGACCTGTTCGTGCGCATCTGCGGCTTCTTCGACCGCGCCGGCTATTCCATCCAGGATGCCAAGGTGCACACCAGCCGCAGCGGCTTCGCGCTCGACACCTTCCAGGTGGTGCACCCGCAGTGCGAAGCCGACGATCCGGCTACCGCGACCTGATCGCGCTGGTCGAGCACCAGATGGCGCAGGCCCTGGTCAGCACCGAGCCGCTGCCCGAGCCCTCGCGCGGGCGGGTGTCGCGCCGCGTGCGCTCGTTCCCGGTCACGCCCTGGGTCTCGCTCAAGCCCGACGAGCGCGCCCAGCGCTGGCTGCTGTCGATCAGCACCAGCGACCGCTCGGGCCTGCTGTATGCCATTGCCTGCGTGCTGGCCCGCCATCAGGTGAACCTGCAGCTGGCCAAGGTCACCACGCTGGGCGAGCGCGTGGAAGACACCTTCCTGGTCGATGGCCCGGCGCTGCAGCAGACCCGGCGCCAGCTGCAGATCGAGACCGAACTGCTCGACGCCATTGCGCCCAAGGGCTGAAACACCTGCGCCATGCCGCTTCAACTGACCACCACCGACGAGGCCATCGCCCAGCTGGCCGGCTTCGACACGATCATCGACGCGCGTTCGCCGGCCGAGTTCGCCGAGGACCACCTGCCGGGCGCGGTGAACTGGCCGGTGCTCGACGATGCGCAGCGCGTCGAAGTGGGCACGCTGTATGTCCAGGTCTCGCCGCTGGCCGCGCGCAAGCTGGGCGCGGCCATGGCGGCGCGCAACATCGCCGACCACCTCGACCGCTGGATCGACGACAAGCCGCGCGAGTGGCGCCCGCTGGTGTACTGCTGGCGCGGCGGGCAGCGCTCGGGTGCGCTGGCCACCATCCTTGACCAGATCGGCTTTCGCACGGCCAAGCTGGCGGGTGGCTACAAGGGCTTTCGCGGCCAGGTGCGCGAGGATCTGGCGCAATGGCCGCAGCGCTTCGATTTCCGCGTGCTGGCCGGGCGCACCGGCAGCGGCAAGACGCGGCTGCTGCATGCGCTGGCGGCGCAGGGCGCGCAGGTGCTCGATCTCGAGGCGCTGGCCTGCCACCGCGGCTCGATCCTGGGCGGCTGGCCCACCCAGCCGCAGCCCAGCCAGAAGCGCTTCGACACCCTGCTGTGGCAGGCGCTGGCCGCACTGGACCCCGGGCGCCCCGTGTATGTGGAAAGCGAGAGCCGCAAGATCGGCGCCGTGCAACTGCCCCAGGCCCTGATCGAGCACATGCACGCGCGCGCCCAGGTGCTGCGCGTGGAGATGCCCGACGAAGCGCGCCGCGCGCTGCTGCTGGACGACTACCAAGCCATCACCACCGATGTGGCGCAGCTGTGCACACTGCTCGACGGCCTGCTCGACCTGCGCGGGCGCGAGACCGTGCAGCGCTGGCAGGCCATGGCGCAGCGCGGCGACTGGGCGGGCCTGGTCGACGCGATGATGCGCGAGCACTACGACCCGCTGTACCTGCGCTCGATGGACCGGCACTACGCCGGCTTCGCCCAGGCCGCGGCCGTGCCGCTGGCCGACAGCCGCCCCGACACCCTGGCCAGCGCGGCGCGCGCGCTGCTGGCCTGATACCCGCACCGCCGCGGCACGCAGGCCGCGGCAGCCCCGCGGCAGCCCGCCTCCTTGCTTATGATCAAGCGCAGCCGCATGGCGCGGCCGCATCATCCGAGGCCCCCCATGCCCGACAGTCCCGCCCTCATCGAGTCACGCCGCTTCGGCGTGCGCCAGATCCCGCTGCTGCGTCCGCTGGGCTGGCTGGCGCGCGGCTGGCGCGACCTGATGCGCTGCCCGCTGCCCGGCCTGCTGCACGGCCTGGGCCTGGCGGCCTTCGGCGCGCTGCTGATCGTGGTGGCCGGCCAGCGCTTCTGGCTGCTGTCGGGCGCCTTCACCGGTTTTCTGCTGGTGGCACCGGTGCTGGCCACCGGCCTGTATGCGGTGAGCCGTGCGCTCGAGCGCGGCGAACGCGCCGACCTCTCGGTGGCGCTGCGCGCCTGGAAGCCCGACCGCGCCACCGGCGGGCGCCTGATCATCTTCGGCCTGCTGCTGGCCTTTGCCGGCACCGGCTGGGTGATGACCTCGGCCTCGCTGATCACCGGCTTTGCCGGCGCGCCGGTGCGCAGCCCGGCCGACTTCCTGCGTGTGGTGGTGCTGAGCGAGCACTCGATGCTGTTCGAGGTGTGGCTGGGCCTGGGCGCCTTTCTGGCCGCGCCGGTGTTCGCCAGCAGCGTGGTGGCCATCCCGATGCTGCTGGATCGCCCGGTCAGCGTGCTGGCCGCGGTGCTGACCAGCTGGCGCGCGGTGCAGGCGCATCCGCTGCCGATGGCCATGTGGGCGGCGCTGCTGATGGGCCTCACCGTGCTGGGCATGGTCACCGGCCTGCTGGGCCTGGTGGTGGTGGCGCCGTGGCTGGCGCATGCCAGCTGGCATGCCTACCGCGACCTCGTCAGCCCCAACGACGACCTCTGATCCTCTCCACTGCCCTTCGCGCGCCCACACCATGTTCGGAAGAGCACACGTCTGAACTCCAGTCACTGGAACAAATCTCGTTTTCCGTC
>CAYPDO010000565.1:0-3413 GCA_964409495.1 uncultured Bordetella sp. | reverse complement strand
GTCGGATCTGGTCAACACCATCAAGCAGGTGCATGCCAACCTGAACCGTGATCTGCAGATCATCGGCCTGCTGCGCGTGATGTTCGATCCGCGCATCACGCTGCAGCAGCAGGTGAGTGAGCAGCTGAAGGAACACTTCGGCGACAAGGTGTTCACCACCGTGATCCCGCGCAATGTGCGCCTGGCCGAGGCGCCCAGCTATGGCCAGCCCGGCGTGGTGTTCGATCCCGCGTCCAAGGGCGCCCAGGCCTACGTGGAATTCGCGCGCGAGCTGGTGCAGCGCATGGGCCAGCTGGGCAAGGGCACTGCCGCCGCCCGCGCACCGCTGTGAACATGGGGCTGGCCGCCGTGCTGGCCATGGCACCGGCGCCCGCCCTTCCCACCCTCACCCCCGTACTGCCATGCGCTCCAGCATCACCCCGGCCAGCCAGCTCTCACCGGCCCTGCTGGCCCGTGTGGAGGACGCCGGCCTGAACGCCAGCGCGCCGCCGCAGCAGCGCTGGATGGACGGCTGGCTGGTGCGCTTCTCGCCCGGCAAGGCCAAGCGCGCGCGCTGCATCAATGCCGTGGCGCCCGGCGTGCGGCCGCTGGCCGACAAGCTGGCCGCCTGCGCCGCGCTGTACCGCGAGGCCGGCCTGCCCTGGGTGTTCCGCATCACGCCCTTCAGCCAGCCGGCCGATCTGGACGCCCAGCTGGCCGCACGCGGCTTCATCGCCGAGGACGACACCCGGGTGATGGTGTGCACCGACCTGCCCGCCGTCATCGAGCAGGCCGCCGCCACACCGCCGCCGGCGGTGGACATGAGCTGGCGCGAGATCGATCCCGCCGATTACGCGCCCATCGTCGGTGCCTGGCGCGGCACGCCGGCCGACGGCGTGCGCGCGCATGTCGAGCGTCTGCGCACCTGCCCCGTGCCCTACCGCGCCTGGATCGGCTGCGATGCCACCGGTGAACTGCTGGCCGGCGGGCAGACCGCCACCGAGGATGGCCTGGTGGGCCTGTACGACATCTTCACCGCGCCGGCCGCGCGCGGCCAGGGCTTGGCCACCGCCTTGTGCGGCGCGCTGCTGGCCGCCGCCCGGGCGCGCGGCGCCGATGCCGCCTACCTGCAGGTGGATGCCGACAACCACGCGGCGCGGCGCATCTACGAACGCCTGGGCTTTGCCGACGCCTACGCATACCACTACCGCATGGCGTCCTGAGGCGCGCCGCGGCGTGCCGCCCGGCGCGTGAGCGCTGGCTCAGCGGTGCAGCGCCAGCCAGACTTCGGCTCTAAGTTAGCGCCTGCTTACAGGCCCAGGCCTTCGTCGAGGCCCAGGTGCACATTCATCGATTGCACGGCGGCGCCGCTGGCGCCCTTGCCCAGGTTGTCAAGCCGGGCGATGACAATGGCCTGCTGCGCATCGGCAAACACCGCGATCTCGCAGCGGTTGCTGTCGTTGCAGGCCTGCACGTCGAAGAAGCCGCCGTCCAGCGCCGCGGCGTCGCCCAGCGGCAGCACCCTGACGAAGCGCTCGTCCGCATAGCGCTCGGCCAGTGCGCGCTGGATGGCCGCGCCATCGGTGCCCGGTGCCAGCTGCGCCAAGTGCAGCGGCACGCTCACCGCCAGGCCCTTGTAGAAGTTGCCGACGATGGGCATGAACACCGGCTTGGTGGTCAGGCCCGTGTGCGCCATCATTTCCGGGATGTGCTTGTGCGCCAGCGTCAGGCCGTAGGGGCGAGGTGATGCCAGGCGCGCGTTGCCGCCGGCCTGGTACTCGGCAATCATGCTCTTGCCACCACCCGAAAAGCCGGTGATCGAGGTGGCGCTCAGCGGCAGCGCCGCCGGCACGATGCCGGCCTCCACCAGGGGCCGCAGCGCCAGGATGAAGGCGCTGGCATGGCAGCCCGGGTTGGCGATGCGCTTGCTCTCGCGCAGCCTGGCGCGCTGGCCGGGCGCCAGCTCGGGCAGGCCGAAGGCCCAGCCGGCCACGGTGCGGTGGGCGGTGCTGGCGTCGATCAGGCAGGTGTCGGGGTTGCTCACCAGCGCGGCGGCTTCGCGCGCGGCGGCGTCGGGCAGGCACAAAAAAGCCACGTCGGCGGCGTTCAGCAGGCGCGCGCGTTCGGCGCTGTCCTTGCGCTTGTCGGCGTCGATCAGCAGCACCTCCACGTCACTGCGGCGCGCCAGCATCTCGTGGATGCGAAGGCCGGTGGTGCCTTCCTGTCCGTCAACGAAGATGCGGTAGCGGCTCATGGCGTGTCTCGAAGAAGCTTGATGAAGAATGCGGGTGAACTGCTAAGGATAAGGCACCCCCTGTGACGACCTCGAGAATTCTCTTGCTGCCCGGCTGGCAGAACTCCGGGCCTGGCCATTGGCAGACGCTGTGGGAGCAGCAGCTGGGCTTCGAGCGCCTGCAGCAGGACGACTGGTGGTGGCCGCGCCGCGGCGACTGGATGGCCCGGCTGGACGACGCGCTGCAAAGCGACGATGCGGCGCAGGCCGCAGGCGCCGTGCCGCGCCCGGTGGTGCTGGTGGCCCACAGCCTGGGCTGTCACCTGGTGGCCGCCTGGGCCGCGCATTCGCAGCACACGGCGCGCGTGCGCGCGGCCCTGCTGGTGGCGCCGCCCGACATCGAGCGGGCCGACATGCCGCCACAGGTGCAGGCCTGGGCGCCGGTGCTGCGCCAGGCCCTGCCGATGCCGGCCACCGTGGTGCTCAGCCAGGACGACCCCTACTGCAGCGCCGCGCGAGGCGCCGGCTTTGCCGCGGCCTGGGGCTGTGCCTGTGTGGATGGCGGTGCGGCAGGCCATCTCAATGCCGACAGCGGCCTGGGCAGCTGGCCTGAGGGCCTGGCGCAGCTGCGCGCCGTGATGGCCCGCGCGGGCTTGTCCCCGGCGATCTGACGGCCCATCTGCACGACAATCCCGCCCCATGGTCACCAAGAAACCCAAGGGCCTGGGCCTCGGCCTCGAGGCGCTGCTCGGCCCCAAGGTCAGCGATGCGCCGCCCGCGCCCGCCGGACAGCCCACCACGCTGAAGCTCGACCGCCTGCAGGCCGGCAAGTACCAGCCGCGCACGCGCATGGACGAGGGTTCGCTCTACGAGCTGGCCGAAAGCATCCGCAGCCAGGGCGTGATGCAGCCGATTCTCGTCCGCCCGGTCGGCGAAGCCGCGCTCGGCCGCTACGAGATCATCGCCGGCGAACGCCGCAGCCGGGCTGCCAAGCTGGCCGGCCTGAGCGAGGTGCCGGTGCTCGTGAAGGACGTGTCCGACGAGTCTGCCGCGGTCATGGCGCTGATCGAGAACATGCAGCGCGAGGACCTGAACCCGCTCGAGGAGGCGCAGGGCCTGCGGCGCCTGACCGAAGAATTCGGTCTGACGCACGAGCAGGCCGCGCAGGCGGTCGGCCGTTCACGCAGCGCCGCGAGCAACT
>CAYPDO010000564.1:0-3418 GCA_964409495.1 uncultured Bordetella sp. | reverse complement strand
ATCATCTTCGTCGTGCTCGGCTACCTGGGCATCCAGCCGCCGAGCGAGATCGGCACCCTGGTTTCGCAGGTGGGCACGCTCTTCTACTTCGGCTTCTTCCTGCTGATGCCGTGGTGGAGCACGATCGGTACCTTCAAGCCGGTGCCTGATCGCGTCACCTTCCACCCCCACTGACGCAGGAGCACTCTGATCATGAAAAGAATCATTGCAGGGCTGCTGGCGGCGCTGTCGTTGTGCACCTCGGCCGTGGCCAGCGAAGCCGGCCCGGCCTGGGACAAGTTCCCGAAGGAGCGCGTCACCGACATGGCATCGCTGCAGAACGGCGCCAAGCTGTTCGTCAACTACTGCCTGAACTGCCATGCCGCGGCCTTCATGCGCTTCAACCGGCTGCGCGACATCGGCCTGACCGAAGATCAGATCAAGAAGAACATGCTCTTCCCCACCGAGAAGGTGGGCGATCTGATGACGGTGGCGCTGAATGCCAAGGATGCCAAGGACTGGTTCGGCGCCACGCCCCCTGACCTGACCGTCATTGCGCGTTCGCGTGCCGGCGCCAACGGCTCGGGTGCTGACTATCTTTACACCTACATGCGCACGTTCTACCGTGACGAGACCAAGGCCACCGGCTGGAACAACCTGGTCTTCCCGTCGGTGGGCATGCCGCATGTGCTGTGGCAGCTGCAGGGCGAACAACGCGCTGTCTTCGCCGACGAGAAGGATCCGCACGACGCCAGCAAGACGGTCCACGTCTTCAAGGGCTTCGAGCAGACCAAGCCGGGCCAGCTGAGCAAGGCCGACTACGATGTGGCCGTGGCCGACCTTGTCGGCTACCTGCAATGGATGGGCGAGCCGGCGCAAAACCAGCGTGTGCGCCTGGGTGTATGGGTGCTGTTGTTCCTGGCGGTCTTCACCACGATCGCCTGGCGCCTGAACGCCGCCTACTGGAAAGACGTCAAGTGACGTCCCGCGGGCCTGACTGAACCGTCAGGCCCAACGCGCGCAGCGGATGCCTTCTCGCGCCGCTGCGCGTTTTGTCTTTTCTGAGAACTGCTGACTGGGAGTCCGCCGTCATGATGGTGCTCTACTCCGGAACCACCTGCCCCTACTCGCACCGTTGCCGTTTCGTGCTGTTCGAAAAGGGCATGGACTTCGAGATCCGCGATGTCGACCTCTTCGCCAAGCCCGAGGACATCGCCTTGATGAACCCGTACAACGAGGTGCCCATCCTCGTCGAGCGTGACCTCATCCTGTACGAGTCGCACATCATCAACGAGTACATCGATGAGCGCTTCCCGCACCCGCAGCTGATGCCCGGCGACCCGGTGGCGCGGGCACGCGTGCGCCTGTTCCTCTTCAACTTCGAGAAGGAACTGTTCGCCCACGTCAACACGCTGGAAGGCCGCGGCGCCACGGTGAAGGCCAACGACAAGCAGCTTGAGAAGGCACGGTCGCAGATCCGTGAGCGCCTGACGCAGCTGGCGCCGATCTTCCTGAAGAACAAGTACATGCTGGGCGACGACTTCAGCATGCTCGACGTGGCCATCGCCCCGCTGCTGTGGCGCCTGGACTACTACGGCATCGACCTCAGCAAGAACGCTGCGCCGCTGCTGAAGTATGCCGAGCGCATCTTCTCGCGGCCGGCCTACATCGAGGCGCTGACGCCGTCCGAAAAGGTCATGCGCAAGTGATGCGCGCGTGATGCACAGCTGAGGCGCCAGACCCACGATGAGCAAACCGGCCGGTCCTGAAGAGCAGGGCAGTTCCACGCGTCCGTACCTGATCCGCGCGCTGCACGAATGGTGCGTCGACAACGGCTTCACGCCCTATGTCGCCGTGCATGTGACAGCGGGCGTGCAGGTGCCGATGGAGTATGTGAAGAACAACGAGATCGTGCTGAACATCGGGGTGGACGCCACGTCGGGGCTGGAGCTGGGCAACGAGTACATCTCGTTCAAGGCACGCTTTGGCGGTGTGGCGCGCGAGATCCTGGTGCCGGTGGATCACGTGGTGGCCATCTATGCGCGTGAGAACGGGCAGGGCATGGCGTTTCCGGTGCCCACACCGGCGGACGGCGGCCACACTGCGGCGGCGGCCGGTGGCGGACACGGTGAATCCGCCCGTGCCGGTCTGCGGCTGGCCACCACCGCCGACGATGAGGCGGCCGATGGCACCGCTGGCGCTGTGCCGGAAACGGCCGACGAGCCGCCCACCGACACCCCGCCCACCGGTGGCCCGCGCCCTGCACTCAAGCGTGTGAAGTAAGCTGCCGGGCGGGCTCTCCTGCGGGCGCGCTCCTAGAATCCGATAGCCGTGTGCCGGCTTAGCTCAGTTGGTAGAGCACCCGCCTTGTAAGCGGAAGGTCTTCGGTTCGATTCCGAAAGCCGGCACCAGAGTTTGCAACGCGGCCGCCGCCCTTCTCCAGGGTGTGCGGCCGCGGCGCTTCATGCCGGCGACAGAAGCTTCACACGCACCGGGCGCGCATCGAAGCCGCTGTGCTGCAGGCGATTCTGCAGCGTGGGCAGCATCTGTCGCAGCTTGGCCGATACCGCCGGATTGGTGGCCAGCAGTGTCCAGCCCTCCTCGTCCAGCGGGCCGGGCTTGACGTGTGCGCGCATCGGCGGCGGCAGCAAGGGCCTCACCGCAGCCAGCCGTGCCTCTGATTCGCGCATGCGCTGCACCAGTGCGGCCAGCGCCTGGTTGCCTGCAAGCGCCTGGTCGATGCCGCGCGTGCCCGGCGGCAGTGGGGCCGATCCTGCGGGCGGGTAGCGCGGGGGCGTGCTCATGGAGTGATCCGGTGGCGGCAATTGGCGGGAGGGCCCGGTTCGGCGCCGGGCAGCGCACCGCAGCGGTGCGCTGACGCAGGCATGGGCGGCAATGGTCGAATGATAGACTCGTGCGCTTTGCGAGTTGCCGCCAGTGCGAGGCAGGCGCGGGCCTTGCAGCCCGGCGTGCCGACCCCATCTGAGCGGCAGCACGCGATGCGTCCGACCAATCTGACCCTCCGTGCCCAGGCCGGCCGCGCCGGCCAGTCCTGAAGCCCCGATCCCCTGCGTGACGGGTCGTCGCCGCAGCCCGACCGCGCCGGAAACATCCGACGCCAGAAGCCTGCGCGAGCCCACCCGAACCGCCCAGTCCTCACGCCGCATGTTGCCCAAGCTTCTCACCTCGATTTTCGGCAGCCGCAACGAACGCCTGCTGAAGCAGTACCGCAAGGTGGTTGAGCGCATCAATGCGCTGGAACCGCAGTTCGAGAAGCTCGACGACAGTGCGCTGCGCGCCAAGACCGAGGAATTCCGCGGTCGTCTGGCCAAGGGCGAGTCGCTGGACGACCTGCTGCCCGAGGCCTTCGCCACCGAGCGCGAGGCCGGCAAGCGCACCATGAAGATGCGCAACTTCGACGTCAAGATGCTCGGCGGCA
>CAYPDO010000563.1:0-3422 GCA_964409495.1 uncultured Bordetella sp. | reverse complement strand
GCCCAGCAGCTTGCAGGCGTCCACCATGTCCTGGGCGTTCGTCCACAGCGAGGTGGCGCTGCCCTGCCAGGTGTCACCGCCATCGAGCAGCAGCGCGCCGGGCCGGCTGGCCTTGAGCTGCTGGACCAGGGTGGCGAGGTGGGCGAAGCCGCCCACCTTGCCGTAACGGCGCGAAGCGGTCTCGAAATCCAGTGACGTGAAGGCATGGGCCAGCGGCGTGCCCGGCGGCACGCCGGCCACCTTCAGCAGGTGCTCGCCCACCAAATGCGGCAGCTGCCCCTGCATGCCGGCCACGCCCAGGTTGACGCTGGGCTCGCGGAACCGGATCGGCAGCAGCTGCGCGTGGCAGTCGGTCATGTGCAGCAGCGACACATTGCCGAAGGCCGGCAGTTCGTACAGCCCCGCCTGCGCCGTGGCGGCATCGGCCTGGGCGTGCCGGCCGAGCGCCAGGCCGGCCACCGAGGCCGCACCCAGCACTTGCAGGAATTCGCGCTTGGACAGGTTCATCGTCAGACCTTGCGAAGGCTTGAAAAAGGGGCGGCCCGGCGGCGGGCGGTGGCGGCAAGGCCAGCACCCGCCGCCGGGCCGGAGCGTGAACGCCAGCGGCTACTGGTTGACCGGCGAGCGCGGGTCGAGCAGCAGGGCCATCACATGGCGGATCTGGTCCTCGTCGAGCAGCTGCATGTGGCCGAAGCGCGGCATGTTGGAGCAGGCCGCATAGGCCTTGCTGTTCCACAGCTTGCCCCAGGTGTACTGCACGATCGCGGCGCTGGCCGGATCGGCCGGGTCCTTCACGCCACGCAGCTTGCCGTACTGGTACAGGCTGGGGCCGATGGTGCCGAAGGAAATCTCGGCCGGGGCGATCTGGTGGCAGTTGTAGCAGTTGGCGCCGTTGGCGCGCGGCAGGTCGCTCTTGTCGGTCCAGGTCATGCCCCGGCCGTTCTGGGCCAGCTTCTCGCCCTCGCGCCAGTCACCGAGATAGCGGCCCCCGGCCGGCCAGCGGATCGAGGCCAGTGCCTCGGCCTCGATCCTGCGCGCCACCGGCTCCGGTGGCGCCTCCTGCGCCGAGCAGGCCTGCTGGCCAAGATCCTGGTCCAGCCGCGACATGCGCGCGATGCCCTGGTCGCGGAACGAGGCCCGCACCATGGCCACCGCCTGCGCATCGAGCACCGCCGCGTCCGGCAGCGACGCACACCCCACCACGCCGGCCGCCACCAGGGCCACGGCAAGGGCCGCGGAAAGTTTGCGATTCATCGACCGTTCCCCTCAGCGCTTGATGGCCGGGGCGATGCTCTCGGCCCCCTTGGCATTGACACCCATGTACACCCCCAGCGCGATGGTCACGTCGCTGGCGAAACCCGGGTACGGGAAGCGCTGCTGGCGGAAACAATCGTTCAGGCGGCGCTGCATGCTCCACATCTCGCCGCTGGAGACGCGGTAGGCCGGCCAGGCCGCGAAGCCGACGCCATCGCCGGGGTTCTTGGTCAGGTTGGGCAGATCTTGCAGGCGGATGCGCTTGCCGTCCTCGCCATGGCAGCTGGCGCAGGAGAAGTCCATCGGCCCGCCACGGAAGAAGAACGCGCGCTTGCCCAGCTGGTAGAAGCGCTGCTCCTCGGCATGGGCCTGCGGCAGGGCCATGCGCAGGCCGCGCGACTCGGCACTGATCCAGGCGGCCAGCGCCTCCATCGTCTGCTGCTCGCCCTTGCCGAACGGCGTCTTGGCAATCTCGGCGGCATCCAGGCCCTGCAGCCGCTCCATGCAGGTGAGCAGGCGCGATTCCAGGTCCTGCACGCGCTGCGTGTCGGCAAACCAGCGCGGCAGCTGCACCCAGGCGCCCTTGACCACGCCGGGGCCCAGGCCCAGGTCGCAGGCCTGCAGCGAGGCGTTCTTCGGGCCGCGCTTCTTCTTCCAGAGGTCCTCGCCCTTGGCCTCGAACAGCTCGGCGGGGTTGCCGTCGGCCAGCATCTTGCGGTACTCGGCAATGCCGTCGGCCGCGCTGCGCGTCTGCGCGCCCACGGCGGCCGCCGCGCTTGCCAGTGCCAGGCCTGCGGCCGCGGCGGTCCAGTGGTTCATGGCGTGTCCTGTCATCGCGAAAAAGCCAAGCGGGCTGCCAGCGCCGGCGCCGCCATCACGACACCGTGGCCTCGTCGGTGCGCTTGTCGCCCTTGTTGTCGGTCCAGCTCACGGCCACCTTGTCGCCGGCCTTGCCGCCCTTGATGACGAACTGCAGGAACGGGTTCTTCGACACCGACGGGCCCCACTGGGCATTCAGCACCGGCTTGCCGTTCAGGCTGGCCATCACGTCCTGGATGAACCAGGCCGGAATGGTCTTGCCGGCCGCGTCCTTGCGCTGGCCCGACTCCATCTCGTGGTTCATCAACACCCGCACGGTGACCTTGTCGCCCTGGGCCTGGGCGCGGATGCGCATCGGATCTGCCATTTGTCGATCTCCTGAAAGCTGGATGAGGAACTGGGGAGGGCGCTGCCGGCGTCAGCCGCCGCAGCCACCCAGCGTGACCTTGACTTCCTTCTGCGCGAACAGCACCTTGCCGTCGCGCATGATGGCCACCGCCATCACGTTGGACGACTGGCCCATCTTCACGCGGGTGGAGAAGCTGGCCTCGATGGCGTCGCTCACCTCGAACGCCGCCGACAGCACGGTGGGGTTCTTCTCCACCAGCAGCAGCAGCTGCTTCACGCCGGCCAGGCCGGTGCTGCACGACAGCGGCACCACGGCGCCGTTCTCGGCGATGTCGGGGCCGGTGATGGTGACGTCCTTCGACTCGGCAGGCGCGCTGCCGCCCAGGGCCTTGACCGCATCGGCCAGGGTCTTGGCCTCGAAGGCGGCCTGCGACCAGGCGGCCTGGGCGGTCTGCGGCAGCAGGCCGGCGGCGGCCAGCAGCGCGGCCACGCCAGCACTGCGTTGGAGCATCTCGCGGCGGTTGTACATGGGATTCTCCTTGTGGATCAGGCTACGGAATCGGGTGGGTGACTTACTTGCGCGCGCCGGCTGCCAGCCATTGCGCCAGGGCTCGCGTGTCGTCGTCGGACAGGGTCTGCGGCGGCATGGGCACGGCGCCCCAGACACCGCTGCCTCCCGCCTTGATCTTGCTGCTCAGGTAGGCCACGGCATCGGCGCGCGCGCCATGCTTCTTGGCGATGTCGCGGAACGCCGGCCCGACCAGCTTGGTCTCCAGGCCGTGGCAGGCCGTGCAACTGGCCTTGGTGGCCAGCGCCCAGGCCGCCGCGCCCGCCTGCGCCGCGGCAGCGTCGGCGGCCGCCGGCGCCGCAGCGGCCGCCACCGTGGCCGCCGCCGGCACCGCGGCACCTGCGGGGCGTGAGGTGTCGGCACCGCGCTGCGCCCCGAACGGGCGGTTCTGCTCGGCCAGGTTGCCGTGCGCGCCGCGCGCGTGGTCGGGCAG
>CAYPDO010000562.1:0-3425 GCA_964409495.1 uncultured Bordetella sp. | reverse complement strand
GATGCCCAGCGTCTCGCGCACGTTGTGGTCGGTGATCAGCACACCGATGCCGCGCTGCTTCAGGAAGCCGATGATGCGCTGGATCTCGATCACCGCGATCGGGTCGACGCCCGCAAACGGCTCGTCGAGCAGGATGAAGCGCGGCTGCGTGGCCAGCGCGCGGGCGATCTCCACGCGCCGGCGCTCGCCGCCCGACAGCGCCGGGGCCGGTGAATCGCGCAGCTTCTCGATGCTCAGGTCATGCAGCAGGCCGTCCAGGCGCTGCTGGATCTCGGCGGCGCCCAGCGGCCGGCCATCGGCGCCCACCTGCAACTCGAGCACCGCGCGCACGTTCTCTTCGACCGTGAGCTTGCGGAAGATCGAGGCTTCCTGCGGCAGGTAGCTCAGGCCCATGCGCGCGCGCTGGTGGATGGGCTTGGCCTGAACCGCCACGCCGTCGATGTGGATCTCGCCGGCATCGGCGCGCACCAGGCCCACCACCATGTAGAAGGTGGTGGTCTTGCCGGCACCGTTGGGGCCTAGCAGGCCCACCACCTCGCCGGCGCCCACGGCCAGGTGCACTTCCTTGACCACTTGGCGCGAGCCGTAGCTTTTCTGCAATCCCGCGACATGGAGCCCCTCGCCCGGCGAGTGCACCGGTCGGTCCCCCGAGGGGACGGCGGGCCGGCTTGAGAGCGGCCCGGCGTTCGGCCCGCTGGCCTGCAACCCCTCGCCTGGCGGGTACGCCAGGCGGTCCCCCGAGGGGACGGCGGGCCGGCTTGGGAGCGGCCCGGCGCTCGGCCCGCTCGCGCTGTTCGGGGCCTGCATCAGCGGCGCTCCCCGAGGGCCGGCGTGGCTTTCAGCGGCGGCTGGGACGCGGCCGAGGCGGCCTCGGCGGCCATCGCCGCAGCGGCCTCGGTGCCCGGCCGCGGCGTGATCACCGCGCGCACGCGGCCGCCGGGGTTGGTGGCCGTGGTGGCGCCGCCGCCCTGCACATTGAAGGTCTCGGCCTGGCCGTCCCAGACGATGCGCGCGCCCTGGATCTCGTCGGCCACGGTGGCGCCGCGCAGGCGCCGCACCACAGCGGCACCCTCGAAGCGGATGGTGCCGCTCTTGCTGTCGTAGTCGATGCGCTGGGCCTGGCCCTCCACCGTCTCGTCAACGCCGTCGCGCTTTTGCTTCACGCGGGCCGGCTTGTCGGCGCTGCCGCTGGCCTGCACCAGCTGCCAGCCTTCGGGCGTCTCGCGCACCTCCAGCTTGTCGGCGCGCAGCAGCAGCGAACCCTGGCTGATGACCACATTGCCGGTGCACTGGCTGGTCTGCTTGGCCAGGTTCACCACGCAGGGCTGGTCGGATTCCAGCGCCATCGGCTTGCTGCGGTCACTGCGCTCGCCCTGCGCCGGCAGCGCCGCCGCCAGCAGCAAGGCGACGCCCGCACCCAGCGTGATGCGGGCAGCGATATGGGAGGGATCGGGCAACGTGGACATAGATCGGCACAAAACTTGCAGACCATTCTAGGCCCAAGTGCCAACCGATGCGGAAGTTGCAGATGCCAAATCTGTGGCATCCGGTGGGCCATCCTGATGCCGTCAGCGCGGCGTCAGGAGCCAAGGGTTTTTACTGAGTCAGCCGCGGCGGGCCATCGCGATCAGCGCGTCGGTGACGGCCAGCGCGCGGGCTTCGCCGCCGGCGATCGACGGCGCCGTGCGCCAGCGCCCCTGCACACCCAGCGTGGGCACGCCGTCGATGGCATAGCCCTCGGTCAGCTGGCGCGCCAGGCGCACCTTGGTGGCCACCCCAAAGCTCTTCATCGTGTCGCCGATCTTGGTGGCATCGGCGCCGGCGGCCTGCAGCCAGGCCAGCACTTCGGCGTCGGACGCCAGGCGCTTGCGTTCGACGTGGTAGGCGTTGAACACCTTGCGGTGCATCGTGTCCACCAGCCCGAGCGCCTCCAGCGCGTAGTACAGGCGCTGCAGCGCTTCTTCGTGCGGCCGGAACGCGATGGCGATGCGGCGGAACGCCACCTGGTCGGCCGGCAGCTTGCGCTGCCAGGCATCGAGCGCGGGCTCGAAGGCATTGCAGTGCGGGCACCAGTACGCAAAGAACTCGACCACCTCGATCTTGCCGGGGGCCACCGGCAGCGGCTTGTCGAGCTTCTTGTAGTCCTGGCCCTCGACCGGCCCGCCCTGGGCCAGACTGGGCAGCGACAGGCCGCTGAGCAGGCCCGCGGCCGGCAGGCCGATCACGATGTCACGACGCTTCATTCAACTTCCTTTGCCCGGCAGGGCGTGCATGTTCGGGTGGCTACCGGGCCATGGACTCGCCCGGCCGCCACAGGTTCAACGCTCCACGCGCACCAGCGTGGACTCGACGCCCGCCGCACCCAGCTTTTCGCGCAGGTCGTCGGCGGCATCGCGCTCGTCGAACGGGCCCAGGCGCACGCGGTAGACGGTCTTGCCGGACTGGTCACGCGCCATCACCTTGGCACTGAAGCCCGACATCGCCAGGCGCGCGCGCTGCGCCTCGGCGTCGTCGGGGCTGGCATAGGCGCCGGCCTGCACGAAGAACATCGCCGGCTTGGCCGCGGTCGCAGCCGCACCCTGGCCGGCCAGGATGGCCGCCGGATCGCGCACTGCGGCACTGGCCGAGGCCGGTGTGCGCGCGGTCGCGGCCGAGGCTGCCTGGGCATGCGCCGGGGCGTGCGGCGCCGGATTGGCGGTGGCCGGTGGCGCGGCCACGGGCTGGGCCGGCGCCGCAGCAGGCGCCACCGCCGGTACCGAGGCCGCGGCCTGTGCGCCCGAGGCTGGCGCCGCAGCCCCCCGCGCCGGCGGGTTCTTGCCGGCCAGTGGCGCGTTGGGATCCCAGTTCTTGTTGCGCTCGGCCTCGGCGGCGTCTTGCTCGGCGCTGCGCTGCGGCAGCTTGTTGACGAAGGGGATCGGCGCCTTGGTGACGTACAGCGCCACCGCCAGAGCCACCGCCAGGCCGATCAGCAGGCCCACCACCAGGCCCACCGCAAAGCCGCCGCGCGGCACGGGCTTCATCCCTGGGCTCCATCGCTGCTGGCCGCGTCGGCCGCGGGCGCCGCCTCGCGCGCCATGGCCTCGGGTGCGCTCACGCCCAGCACCGCCAGCGCGTTGCGCAGCACCTGGGCGGTGGCCGCCAGCAGGGCCATGCGCGCGCCGGCCAGCGCCAGATCGTCCACCAGGAAGCGCTCGGCCGCATACCAGCTGTGGAAGGCCGCGGCCAGGTCGCGCAGGTAGAAGGTGACGTCGTGCGGCGCCAGGTTGGCCGCGGCGGCGGCCAGCATGTCGGGGTAGGCGGCCAGCCGAAGCATCAGCGCGGTCTCGGTGGGCGCGGTCAGCAGCGACAGATCGGCCGACGCATGCACCGGCTGGCCCTGCTTCTGATGCCAGGCCGCCAGCACCGAGCAGATGCGCGCATGCGCG
>CAYPDO010000561.1:0-3430 GCA_964409495.1 uncultured Bordetella sp. | reverse complement strand
GCAGTTGCTCAACAGCGGCGCCATCGCCGACGAGACCGTCACGCCGCAGACCCTGCGCGCGCTGCTGGAGGCCGGCCGCATCCACAGCCCGCTGCGGCAGGCGGATGTGGATTTCCTGATCCGCTTCGGCATCTTCAGGCCCGGCGTCACGCTCGACGGCAGCTACCTGAAGCTCGACGGTGTGTCGCTGCCCAATGATCTGCTGGGCCAGGCGCAGTTCGACGCGGTGTGCAAGATCCTGCTGGGCACGCGGCTGATCGGCGGCATCGTGATGACCGGCGGCTTCTTCCTGGGGCCGAACGACTTCTACGAGCGCCTGCGCAGCATGCCGCCGCAAGAGCTGGCCAAGGTGGACATGACGCGCTTCGACTTCATCAACCATCTGTACGGCCGCACGCCGGGCGACAGCGAGCTCAAGCGTGCCCAGCGCGGCCAGGCGCGCTTCATGAACACCACGATGATGGTCACGCTGCTCGGCGCGGCCGCCTCCGACGGGCTGGAAAGCGGCCAGGTGGTCTCGGGCGTGGGCGGGCAGTACAACTTCGTGGCCATGGCCCATGCGCTGCCCGACGCACGCTCGATCCTGATGCTGCGCGCCACCCACAACCACCAGGACGGCGTGAAGAGCAGCATCCTGTGGAACTACGGCCATGTGACCATCCCGCGCCACCTGCGCGACATCGTCATCACCGAGTACGGCGTGGCCGACCTGCGCGGCCAGGCCGACAGCGAGGTGGTCAAGCGCCTGATCGCGATTGCCGACTCGCGCTTCCAGCCCGGCCTGATCAGCGAGGCCAAGGCGCACGGCAAGCTCGATGCCGGCTACGAACTGCCGGCGCGCTACCGCGAGAACCTGCCGGAGGCACTGGAGGCCAGGCTGCAGCCCTGGGCCGAGGCCAAGCTGCTGCCGGCGTTCCCGTTCGGCACCGATCTGACGGTGGACGAGCTGCGCATGGTGGGCGCGCTGAAGAAGATGGCCCATGCCGCCCAGCACCCGGTGGAACTGGTGCAACTGGCGGTCAAGAGCCTGATCGAGGGCAAGGAGGCGCCGCAGGCCTACCTGGAACGCCTGGGCCTGGCCGACGCGCACAGCTTCAAGGACATGTTCATCCGCAAGCTGTTCGCCGGCAACCTCTGACACCGGCGCCGCGGCGGCGCGGGGCCGCCGCCGGGCGGGCGACGTTGTTACAACTTGTCAGCTCAACCTGCCGGCCTGTCGGCCGATAAGACCGACAGGCCGCCGGCAGTACCTCGCGGCTGGGTCGTCGTTCCGTCGTTCCGAGCCGCTGTCGAGTCCTGCCGATGTCTGCCATCCTGCCGGCGCCTGCCGCCAGCAACCAGGCGCTGAAACTGCCCACCCTGCTGGGCAGCGATCCATTGATCCGCCAGCAGGTGGGCGCGGTGCTTTTTTCCAGCGGCACCTACCTGCTGTATGGCGCCATCACGCTGGCCCAGGCCGCGCTGGGCCTGATGACCTGGCCGCTGGCCTGGGCGCTGCTGGCGGGATCGGTGGCGCTGAATTTGGTGTTCTACGCGGCCGTGCGAAGCGGCGCCGTGGCGCATGGCAGCGACCCCGGCCTGGGCCGCACCCAGCTGGTGGTGGGCGTGGCCTGCATGTACGTCGGCTACGCCGCCGCCGGCCCGGCGGGCAATGCCACGCTGCTGGCCATGGCCAGCCACATCGTGTATTCGATGTTCTCGATGACGCCGCGCCAGGTGTGGCGACTGGTGGCCGGCAGCCTGGCCGGCCTGGCGCTCACGATGCTGGCCTGCCACTGGGCCTGGCCCGCACGCTTTGCAGTGGCGGTGCAGGCCTCGGGCATGATGTATGCGCTGATGGTGGTGCCGCTGATCGCGCTGCTGGCCCACCGCGTGACGCACATGACCCAGACGCTCAAGCGCCAGCACACCGACCTGCAGACGGCGCTGGCGAAGCTGGCCGAACTGGCCACCCGCGACGAGCTCACCCGCACCCACAACCGCCGCCACATGGCCGAGCTGCTGCGCCAGCAGCAGGCCCTGCACCAGCGCATCGGGCAGCCGCTGAGCGTGGCGCTGATCGACATCGACTTCTTCAAGGCCGTGAACGACCGCCACGGCCATGCCATGGGCGACCAGGTGCTGCGCCACTTTGCCCAGACGCTGGACGAGCAGCTGCGCACCGTGGACGAGGTGGCCCGCTGGGGGGGCGAGGAGTTTCTGGTGCTGCTGCCGGGCACCAGCGCGGCCGACGCCCAGGTTGCCATGGACCGCCTGCAGCAGCATCTGGCCCAGGCGCCGCTGGATGGCCAGCCGGGGGGCCTGCGCGTCTCGTTCTCGGCGGGCGTCACCGAGATCCGCGCGCAGGAAGCGGTGGACGCCGCCGTGGAGCGCGCCGACCTGGCCATGTACCGCGCCAAGACCGCCGGCCGCGCGCGCTGCGTGCGCAGCTGAGCGGCCGCGACACCGAGCCCGCGGAACACCTGCCAACCGGGTTGCCAGGCGGCGGCGCCTGCGCACCGACTGCCGGCATGGGGCAAGGCTTGGCCCCTACACTGCCGCGCATGTCGTCGTCTCCTGTTTCAGCCGCTGCGGCGGCGCCTGTCGCCGCCTTGCCAGCCGCCCCGCCCCGCCCGGTGGATGCCACCCAGGCCGGCAAGCGCCCGGTGCGTTCGTTGTCGGGCCTGCTGCCCTTCCTGCGCCCGTACCGCGGCCGCATCGTGCTGGCCCTGCTGTTCCTGGTGGGCGCGGCGGCCAGCACGCTGGCCTTTCCGATCGCCCTGAAGTCGCTGATCGACCAGGGCCTGGTGGCCGCCGACCCCGGCGCCCGCGTGATGGCGCTGCGCGAGCACTTCATGGCGCTGTTTGCGGTGGGGGCGGCGCTCGGCGCCTTCTCGGCGCTGCGCTTTTACGCGGTCACCTGGCTGGGTGAGCGCGTGACGGCCGATCTGCGCTCGGCCGTGTATGCGCATGTGGTGACGCAAAGCCCCGAGTTCTTCGAGACCACCGCGTCGGGCGAGGTGCTCAGCCGCCTGACCACCGACACCACGCTGGTGCAGACCGTGGTCGGTTCCAGCCTCAGCATGGGCCTGCGCAACACCGTGATGGGCCTGGGCGCGATGGGCATGCTGATCTTCACCAACCCCACCGTGATGCTGCCGGTGCTGGGCGTGCTGGTGCTGGTGGTGCTGCCCAGCCTGGCCTTCGGCCGCCGCGTGCGCAAGCTCAGCCGTGCCAGCCAGGACCGCGTGGCCGATTCCAGCGCCATTGCCGCCGAGGTGCTCAACGCCATCCCCGTGGTGCAAAGCCACCGCCAGGAAGCGCGCGAGGCCGGCCGCTTTGCCGCGGCCACCGAGCGCGCCTTCGACACCGCGCGCCGCCGCACCGTGGTGCGTGCCGCGCTGGTGGCCTTCATCATCACCGCCACCTTCGCCGCGCTGCTGTGGGGCCT
>CAYPDO010000560.1:0-3432 GCA_964409495.1 uncultured Bordetella sp. | reverse complement strand
GCTTGCCTTGCCACCAGATCAACCCGGAACGCGGACCTTGATCAGCGTAGCCCTAGCCAGCGACAGTGCTCAGATCGATCCGGCACTGGCCAGGAAGCCCGGTTGCCGGCTCAACAGCCCCCACCGCCCTCGTCCACTCGCCTGAAGGCCGCCATCTTCTCGAAGAAGCGCCTCCATTCGCCGCCGAGCCAGTCCGGCACGATCTGGGGACCGACTTCTTATCTGGACTGCGGCAGCGCTGCAATCGGGGAAGCCAAGCCAGAGCGGCATCCGCTCATACTGTCCGGAGTGACTCCCGCGACCGCCGGCACTGGATCAAGTTCAACCTTAGAGTCATGGACGACGCAGCCAGCGCCGATGTCATCGCACAGTTTCCCGATCAGCGCCGACTTTGCTCAACATCCATGGTGGATCCCGGAGCAACCAGAACCAACACGGGGCGTTGCAGACACATTCATGTCGACGCTGAGTCCGGCAGAACCCCTGGTCGGCGCTACGGCACCGGGCCCAAATACGGAGGCTCCCCAGCACCCGTCGCAAGCCTTTCCGTTCGCCGTGGACGGCGACCTCGGTTCATCGGGACCGAGTGCCTTGTTGCGCCAATAGCCCGCAGCCCGTCTCCCCAGGCCTACACGCACTGGACGGCCTCGCGCCCCCGCGCGAGGCGACATCGCGCTTGATCGTCCTCAGCTCTACCGACCCGCGTTTTTGAGGGGGCAGCGACCGGTGTTTCGATTGGACGCCCAGCGCCCACTTTGCAACAGTGATGCTTGGCCACTTCCACAGAGGTTCCGATGCGCACCCACTTCTGGCTCCTGTCCTTGCTCACCGCGTTCTGGACAGACTGCACCATCGCATGCTCGGTGCCGCAGGACCTGCGACCCTACTCGCAGCGTCTCGCCGATGCACCGCTGGCCTTCATCGGCACCGTCACATCCGTGTCGGGACTGCGCGTCACCTTTTCAGTCCACCACGCCATCAAAGGCTCGCTCGGAACGACAACAACCGTCGAGGCGCTATCGCCCTCCACCTGCTCCATTGCCTTCACCGTTGGCCAGCGGTGGCTGTATGCGGGGCCGGCCACGAGCCAGCCATCGGTCCTACTGATCGCTGATGCCAAGTCCGTTCTGCCTTTCAACTTCGGCCGGTTCCAGCGCGTGGACGACGCTCGAGCACGACTGCCGCCTGACTGGCAGAGCTGCAACCAGAGTTCCCAATGCGAGCCGGTTCCGATTGGTTGCCAGCGTACGGCTGCGAGTGCGGCGAACGCCGCCGCCGCCCGTGCCCACGCGATCGGGTTCGTCGGCGACCATCGTGCGATGGAGTGCGCCACCGGTCCGGAGGAGATCCAGCACGTCGGCCCTCAGTGTGTGGGCGGACGCTGCGGCCACTGGGTACTCGACTTCCGCATCCGGCGGTGAGGCCTGCGAACGGTCACTCCGACTCGACTACTTGCCCATCATGTCGGCGCGCCATAGGCCTCACCCGTCAGCAAGAGAACGGAGGCATCGGGTTTGGACTGGCGCAGGGCCTCAACCGAGGCGATCTATCGCCGCGGCTCAGCGCGCGGGATCGCCACGCCGTACCTGGCGGTCAAGTCTGTCGGCCGCATCTCGAAGCAGGCCAGTCCGGTGCCGAGCGTGATCAGCTTGCGTCCAAGCGGCGACATCACCAGCCGGCAGCCGCCGAGGATCGACATGCTGCTCTGGTAGCCCTTCATCGCCTCCAGGAGAACCCATCGGGGTGAAACAGGCCTACGGGTGGCGGCACGTACCCCGGCACACACACCTCGGTGGCAGCCAGGCGCTCGCTCAGCGCCTACAGGTCCGCCAAAGGGTAGTCAGGCGGAAGCTTTGGCAGCATGCTGAAGTCCTCGTTAGCGTTCTGCATCCCCTCGCCTCCACCTCGAGCACACGCGGCTACTGCCGCAGCAGGTCTTCCGCCATGCCATCCAACCGTACCTTCACGCTGCGCCAGCCCGGCATGTGCCGGTCAAGCAGCCGGTAGAACCTGGCGCTGTGGTCATGGCTGACCAGGTGGCACAGCTCATGGAGCACGACGTAATCGATGCAGTCCCTTGGCGCCTGCACCAAGGCAGGATGCAGAGTGATGCGTCCGCGCGGTGAGCAGCTGCCCCACTGCACGCGCATCCACTGCAGGCGCAATGGCGGCGGCCCCTTCACCCAGCGCAGTCCAGCGGCGATGGTGTCCAGGCGTTCGCGCAGCACTTCGCTGGCCCGATGGCGAAGCCATGCTGACATCTCCGATTGCACATCCGAAGCGTCACGGCGCTGAACGGTGACCTCCAGAAAGCCGCCGCGCAGCCGGCAGGACGCCGCTGCCGCGGGATCCACCGTGACACGCAGCCGGTAGCGGCGCCCGAGGTAGTGCACGGTCTCACCGCTGGTGTAGTCCCGGTGGCGAACGTGCTCAAGCCGGGCCTTGGCCTGGGCCACATGCTGCGCAATCCACCCGGCGCGCTTCTTCACGGCCCGCACCACGGCGGCGTGCGTGGCCCCAACCGGCGCATCGACCAGGACGCGCCCACTGGCCTCCACGTGAATGGCCAACTTCGACGGCAGGCGCTGGGGCTGCAAGCGCAAAGCGTAGGCGATGACATCCTCGCCATAACGAACGCTGAATCGGCCCGCCTTCGCGAGCTGATCGGCCACTGCGCTGGTCATTGCGCCTTCCCGAGGCCCAGGCGAGTGATCTGCACGATCTGCTCGACAGCCTCCTTGGCCCGGTCCAGCCCGAGCTTGCCAAACAGCAGCGGCAGCAGGCCCTTGCGGATAGCTGCCTCGATGCTCTGCGGGCTGAGCGAGTTCTCGGCCACCGCCGTTCGCACGACCTCGTCAATCTCCAGCGCCTGCTCGACCATCGCCTGACGCGCCGCGTCGTCCATCGCCTCCACGGCACCATCTCCCAGCACAAGGCGCAGAACGCCAAAGTAGGCCCGGGCATGCGGCTTGTCCGCCAACAGGTCAGGCGTACCGGGCGGCTGGCGCGACGTCACCTGCTCCTCGAAATCCTTGAACACGGCGTACTGCTTGAGCGGGTGGTCGAACATCGCCTCGGCCTCGGCGATCGCCTGACGCAGCAGTTCACCGAACACCTTCTGGGCATAAGGATCGTCGGCCAGGTCCTGCTCGATGGTCTTCCGCAGCCGAGTTCGGATCAGGTCGGTCTCGTTGCGCGTCTTCTCCTCGGACCAGTCCTTCGGGTCCTCGGCCCGGCCCAGTTGGTGCACGAGGTACACCCCCTTGGGGTCGCGGACTTCCTTGCCGATCACCTGCTTGTCGACCAGCTTGCGGATCTGTTCTTCGTAGGCGCTGTAGTCCACCACTTCCATCGCGTCTCGGCGCGCCGTCATGCGAAGCTCGGTGAAGAAGCGCAGGTCGGCCTTGTAGCGGGCGATCTGCGCTTCCGAGA
>CAYPDO010000559.1:0-3446 GCA_964409495.1 uncultured Bordetella sp. | reverse complement strand
GCCGCCGACCAGGTCGAGGCCGACGAGCCGGTGCGCCTGCGCGGCCTGCGGGCCCTGGTGGTTGACGACCTGCCCGAGGCGCTGGACAGCCTGTGCGCCCAGCTGGGCCAGCTGGGCCTGCAGGCCCAGGGTGTGCCGGACGGCCGCGCCGCGCTGCCGCTGGTGCAGCAGGCCCTGCTGCGTGGCGCGCCCTTCGACCTGCTGCTGATCGACTGGCACATGCAGCCGATGGACGGCGTGGCCACGCTGCGGGCGCTGCGCGAGCTGCTGGGCGACGGCACGCCGCCGGCCATCCTGGTGGCCGCCAGCGATGTGCCGGCGATGTGGCAGCAGTCGCGCGGCGCGCGCTTCGACGGCGTGCTGCTCAAGCCGGTGCTGCCGTCGGCGCTGCAGCGCGTGCTGGCGCAGGCCCTGCGCGCGCCGCCGCCGCTGGCGCCGGCGCAGTTCACCGGCCTGGCGCTGGCCGAATCGGCGCTGCGCCGCCGCCATGCCGGCCGGCGTGTGCTGGTGGCGGATGACAACCCGATCAACCAGAGCGTGATCTACGAGCTGCTGCGCCTGGCCGGCCTGGAGGTCGAGCTGGCCGGCGATGGTGCCCAGGCGCTGGCGCTGGCCGGCCTCCGCCGCCACGACCTGGTGCTGCTGGATGTGCAGATGCCGGTGATGGACGGCCTGGCGGCCGCGCGCCAGCTGCGCGAGCGCTTCGGCGCGTCGCTGCCCATCCTGGCGATGACGGCCAACGCCTTTGCCGACGATCGCCA
Source organism: uncultured Bordetella sp. (assembly GCA_964409495.1). Taxonomy (GTDB): domain Bacteria; phylum Pseudomonadota; class Gammaproteobacteria; order Burkholderiales; family Burkholderiaceae_C; genus Pseudaquabacterium. The sequence continues at coordinate 2,685 of CAYPDO010000559.1, read as the reverse complement.
GGCCTGCCTGGCCGCCGGCATGGACGACCACCTGGCCAAGCCGGTGGATCCCGAGCGCCTGTACCAGGCCCTGCTGCACTGGCTGCCGGGCGGCGGCTGACACCGGCGCCGGCGGCCGCGCCGCTCAGGCCAGGGCCAGCAGCGCCAGGCCCAGCGTCGCCGGCACGGCCTGCACGAACAGGATGCGCCGGCTGGCGGTGGCCGCGCCGTACAGCCCGGCCACCAGCACGCACAGCAGGAAGAAGGCCTGCACCGGCCGGCCCGCCGTGCCCAGCCAAAGGCCCCAGAACAGGCCGGCCGCCAGAAAGCCGTTGTACAGGCCCTGGTTGGCCGCCAGCACCTTGCTGGCCGCGGCGAACTCGGGCGTCAGGCCGAAGGCCTTGTGGCCCTTGGGCGTGTCCCACCACAGCATCTCGAGCAGCAGGATGTAGACATGGATCAGGCCGACGAGGCCCACGACGACGGATGCGGCCAGGGACATGGGGCGCTCTTTCGCAAGGGTGCAAGACGGCCGCGATGCTACGCCGCGGGGCTGCCCGCGCGCCGGGCCGTGCGCAGTCCGCGCTCAGGCCGTTGCGTCGCTGCGCAGCGGCGTGGTCTGCAGCCCCGGCAGCGTGCCGGCGCGGCGCCATTCGTCGAGCAGGCGGATGAAGGCCATCGGCCCGCGCCAGAACTGCGTGTTGCGCTCGCTGCGCGCGTCGTACACGCCCTCGTTGTTGTAGTAGCCCGGCGTGCAGGCGGCCAGGTAGTCGCGCCGCGCGCGGGCGTGCTTGACGATGGTGGCCGTCCACGCCGCCTCGGCCTCGGCCTCGGGCTCCAGCGTGGCGATGCCGCGCGCGCGCACCTCGCCCAGCACATGGGCGATGTGGCGCGCCTGCTCGTCGAGCATGTGCTGGAAGTTGGCGCTCTGGCCCGACTGCTGTGTGCCGGTGACGAACAGGTTGGGAAAGCCGCGCGTGAACAGGCCGTGGAAGGTGCTGGCACCGTCGCGCCACTTCTCGCTGAGCGTGAGGCCGTCGCGGCCGGTGATCTCGAAGCCCAGGCGCCGCGTGACATCGGTGCCCACCTCGAAACCGGTGCCGTAGATCAGGCAGTCGAGTTCGACCTCGCGGCCGGCCACCACCACGCCGCGCTCGGTGATGCGCTCGACGCCCTGGCCCTGCGTGTCCACCAGGTGCACATTGGGCCGGTTGAAGGTGGGCAGGTACTGGTCGTGGAAGCAGGGGCGCTTGCAAAACTGGCTGTACCAGGGCTTGAGCGCCGCGGCCGTGGCGGCATCGCGGACCTCGGCGTCGATGCGCGCACGCACGCGCTGCATCTTCAGGTCGTCGGCATGCTGGATCAGGGCCTCGGTCTGCGCGGGCGAGGGCGGGGCGTCTTGCGCGCCTGGCGCGCGGCGTGCGGCCAGCAGGATGCCGGTGATCAGATCGGTCCAGCCGTCGTTGACCAGGTCTTCGTCGACGGGCGCGCCGGAGATCACGGCGGTGAAGTTGTCCATGCGCCGGCGCTGCCAGCCGGGCTGCAGGCCCTTGACCCATTCGGGATCGGTGGGCCGGTCATTGCGCACGTCCACCGCCGAGGGCGTGCGCTGGAACAGGTAGAAGGCCTTGGCCGCCGCGCCGAGGTGCGGCACACACTGCACCGCGGTGGCACCGGTGCCGATCAGGCCCACGCGCTTGGTCGAGAGGCCAGCCAGCGGTGCGCCGGACGCGTCGCCACCGGTATAGGCGTAGTCCCAGCGGCTGGTGTGGAAGCTGTGGCCGCGAAAGCTCTCCACGCCCGGGATGCCCGGCAGCTTGGGCCGGTTCAAGGGGCCGCCGGCCAGCACCACGAAACGCGCGTCGAGCTGGTCGCCGCGGTCGGTGCTGACACGCCAGCGTGCGGTGCCGGCCTGCCAGGCCATGGCGGTGATGCTGGTCTGGAACAGCGCCGCGCCGTACAGGTCGAAGTGGCGGCCGATGCGCTGGCTGTGGGCCAGGATCTCGGGCGCCTTGGCGTACTTGCTCACCGGCATGTAGCCGGTTTCCTCCAGCAGCGGCAGGTAGATGTAGCTCTCGGTGTCGCAGGCCGCGCCGGGGTAGCGGTTCCAGTACCAGGTGCCGCCGAAATCGGCCGCCTGATCCAGCAGGCACAGGTCGTCGTCGCCCGTCCAGCCGGCCTGGCGCAGCTGCGCCGCGGTGAGCAGGCCGCCGAAGCCGCCGCCCAGGATCAGCACCGCCACCTGGCGCCGCTGCGGCGCGCGCGTGAAGTGCGGGTCGGCATGCGGGTCGTCGCGGTAGTGCGCGAAGCGGCCGGCCGCCTCCAGGTACTGCGCGTTGCCGTCGGCACGGATGCGGCGCAGGCGCTCTTGCTCGTAGCGTCGGCGCAGCGCGGCGGCGTCGAAATCGGCGCTGGCCGGCGGAAGGCTGTGGGTGGCGCTGTCGCGCATGGCGGGCTCCGGTCGGGGCGGTGGCGGCCAGGCACCGCGGCACTGGCGCGCCGACTCTAGAGGCCGCGGCCCGCGCGGCGGTGTCGCGCACCGGTCATTCAGGGTTTGCCCGGCCCGGCCGGCGCCTGTGCGGCGGCGGCGCCGCGCTCAGCCCGGCTTGCGGTAGCGGTGCGTGAAGCGGTCGGATTCGCCGATGGCCAGAAAGGCCTCGCGCCCGGCCTCGCCGCCGCGCAGCGTGGGCGGCAGCGACCATACGC
>CAYPDO010000558.1:0-3448 GCA_964409495.1 uncultured Bordetella sp. | reverse complement strand
GCCTACCGCAAGCTGGCCATGAAGCACCACCCTGACCGCAACCAGGGTGACGACGCGAAGAAGGCCGAGGAGAAGTTCAAGGAGGCCAAGGAAGCCTACGAGATGCTCTCCGACGCGCAGAAGCGCGCGGCCTACGACCAGTACGGCCACGCCGGCGTCGACCCGAACATGGGCGGTGGCGGCTTCCGCCCGGGCGGCCCGGGGGCGGAAGGATTCGGCGGCTTCGCCGAGGCCTTTGGCGACATCTTCGGCGACATCTTCGGCGGCGGCCAGGGCGGCGGGCGACGCGGCGGCGGCCAGCAGGTCTTCCGCGGCAGCGACCTCAGCTACGCGATGGAGATCACGCTCGAGGAAGCCGCCCACGGCAAGGAGACGCAGATCCGCATCCCGGCCTGGGAGACCTGCGAGACCTGCCACGGCAGCGGCGCCAAGCCGGGCACCAGCCCGAAGGTGTGCAGCACCTGCAATGGCTCGGGCACGGTGCACATGCGCCAGGGCTTCTTCAGCATCCAGCAGACCTGCCCGCACTGCCACGGCACCGGCAAGGTGATCCCCGAGCCCTGCACCACCTGCAACGGCGCCGGCAAGATCAAGCGCCAGAAGACGCTGGAGGTGAAGATCCCCGCCGGCATCAACGAAGGCATGCGCATCCGCTCGGCCGGCAACGGCGAGCCCGGCACCAATGGCGGCCCCGCAGGCGATCTCTACATCGAGATCCGCATCAAGGAGCACGACATCTTCGAGCGTGATGGTGATGACCTGCACTGCACGGTGCCGGTGTCGTTCACCACCGTGGCGCTGGGCGGCACGATCGAGGTGCCCACGCTGGCCGGCAAGGCCGAGATCGAGCTGCCCGAGGGCACCCAGCACGGCAAGACCTTCCGCCTGCGTGGCAAGGGCATCAAGGGCCTGCGCTCGAGCTACCCCGGGGATCTGTACGCCCATGTGGCGGTGGAAACGCCGGTCAAGCTCACCGAGCACCAGCGCAAGCTGCTCAAGGAACTGGACGACAGCCTGAAAAAGGGCGGCGAAAAGCACTCGCCCAACGCCAAGAGCTGGACCGACCGGGTCAAGGATCTGTTCAAGTAAGCCCAGCGCGCCACCCGCTGCACCCCCTGAACCGGCCCGTCGCGGGCCCAGGGCCCGGAAAACTGTCAACCACGTCGCGCTTGTGGGCAATCGCCGCGGCGGCGGCACCAGCGGCCCTGCGCCCGCCATGCGCAGGGCCGAAAACGCGGAGTCTCCCCGTCCAGCCCCGGTGGCCCATGCCACCGGCGGCGTGGCCGGGCTTGTGGTCCGTGTCCGAAGTGGTTGCAGTGCATGTCCGTTGGCGTTTCGTTCGAGTCCACCCGCGCGCTGGTCATCGAATGCAGCGCGTCCATGCGCCACACCATCGCCAGCCAGCTGCGTGACTTCGGCGTGGCCAGCGTCGACACGGCACGCAGCCTGATCGACGGACGCGGCCGCCTGGAGAGCACGCACTACGACTTCGTGCTGTGCGCCGACCGGCTGGACGGCAGCGGCATGGACGGCCAGCAATTGCTGGAAGAGCTGCGCCGCGACGCGCTGCTGCCGCACACCACGGTGTTCCTGATGCTGGCCGGCGAGGCCACCTTCAACCGCGTCACCGAGGCCGCCGAGGCCGCGCTGGACTGCTACCTGCTGCGCCCCTACCGCGCCAACGACCTGCTGGCGCGCATGCAGGCCGCACGCCACCGCAAGCAGGTGCTGGCGCCGATGTTCAAGGCCCTGAACCAGGGCGACGTGCCCGCGGCCGTGCAGGCCTGCCTGGCGCACCATGCGGCGAGGGGCGAGTTCGCCCTGCTGTGCCTGCGCACCGCGGCCGAACTGCTGCTGCGCCACCGCCGTGCCGACGAGGCGCGCGGCCTGTTCCAGCGCCAGACCGATCTGAACGGCGCCACCTGGGCCCGGCTGGGCCTGGCGCGCTGCGCGCTGGCCCTCGGCGACCTGCCGGCCGCCCGGCAGCAGCTGGATGCGCTGACCGAAGCAGGCATCGAGACGCCTGAGCTGCTGGATGTGCGCAGCAGCCTGGCCATCGAGGACGGCGCCTTCGAGCCGGCCATGGCGGCCAGCCGGCGCGCCGTGGAGCTGACGCCCTACTGCATGCTGCGCCTGCAGTCCTGCGGCGCCATGGCCTTCTACCAGCACCAGGACGCACTGGCGCTCGACCTGCTGGAACGCACCCGCGCCATCGACCCGCAATCGCGCCTGTTCGATGCCATGAGCTGGCTGCTGCTGGCCCTGCTGTACTTCGACCTGGGAGCGGCCAAGGGCCTGATCGAGGCGCGCAAGGGCCTGGAGGCCATGCAGCAGCGCTATCCGGCCTCGGTGCGGCTCAAGCGCCTGCTGGCCGGCGCACAGGTGCTGGTGGCCATGCTGCAGTTGCGCACCGACGCCGCGCTGGCCGCGTTGGACGCCCTGGTGGACGAGCGCCACAAGCCCGATTTCGACGTGGAGGCGGCACTGGTGGTCGTGGCCCTGTGGTGCCGCATGCCGCAGCAGGAGTTCGGCGCCGCCCGCCAGGAGCGCGTGATGATCGACCTGGGCGAGCGCCACGCCGCATCGCCGGCCGCCTGTGCCGCGCTGCGCAGCCTGGCCGCGCGCTGCACGCCGGTGCTGCGCCTGCTGGAAAAGGGCATGCAGACCATCGACAGCCTGGCCCTGAAGCGCCGCGGCCAGGTGCTGGGCGGCGATGCCACGGCCGGTCTGGCCGCGCTGCTGGACGATGCCGAACGCACGCGCAACCCGCGCCTGGTCAACCTGGCCCTGCACCTGTGCGACACGCGCCCGGCCGGCATCACCGCGCCGCAGCTGCAGGCCTGCGCGGCCCGCGCCGAGCAGCTGCGCGAGGCCTTCTGCCGGCCGGTCACCGTGACCCTGGGCATGCGCCGCAGCGGCCGCAGCGCCGGCGGCATGGTGCTGCGCATGAACGCCATGGCGCCGGCGCCCGATGCCGCCCCCCTGCTCACGGCCCAGGATCGCGCCGCGCCCGACGCGCTGCTGGAAGCCACCGCCAGCCTGGGCTGAGGCCCGCGCTGCCTAGAACAGGCTGCCCTGCGCCGGCACCGACACGGCGCTTGCGGTGCCTTGCGCCCCCGGCACCACCGCCGGCCGACGAAAGCGGGTCAGGTCCAGCGGCGTGCGTTCGCTGTTCAGGCCCAGCCGCGCGCAGGCCTTGTGGAAGCGCTGGCGCAGCAGCTGCGCCCACACGCCGGTGCCGGTCATGCGTTCGCCGAAGCGGCTGCTGTTGTCCTGGCCGCCACGCATCTCGCGCACGCGCGCCATCACCCGCGCCGCACGCTCGGGAAAGTGCTGCTGCAGCCAGTGCTGGAACAGCGGGTTCACCTCCCAGGGCAGGCGCAGCACGATGCTGAAGGCCGAACGTGCACCGGCCTCGCGCGCGGCCTCGAGCACGCGCTCGAGCTCG
>CAYPDO010000557.1:0-3453 GCA_964409495.1 uncultured Bordetella sp. | reverse complement strand
GTGGTGGCGGCGGCCAGCAGGGCGGCGGCGATGGTCAGGGTCTTCTTCATGGTTCAGGGCTCCTGGGGGTGGTTGGACGGGTTGGTGAAGCAGCAGGGGCCGGCGCATGCGGCCCGGTTGGGCGGGCTCAGCGGTACTGCCGCAGGTAGTGCCACTCGAAGCCACGCTTGGCCCAATGGAACAGGCGTGAGGGCGGCAGCAGCCAGTTGCGCCGCGGCGTGCGCCAGATCAGCGTGCCCTGGTCGATGGCGTCGACGATGCAGATCAGCTCGACCTTGAAGCTGGCGCCGGCCGGGCGCCCCGCCAGCTCGGCGAGCAGGTTCTCGGCCGCGGCGGCGGCCTGCAGGTCGGCCATGTGCGCCTGCTTGGGCATCCAGTCAGGCCCGGGAAAGCTGCCCGAATCGCCCACCACGTAGATGCGCTCGGTGCCGGGAATGCGGCACTGCGCGTCGGCCTGCAGCAGGCCACCCGGCGAGCGCGGCAGCGTGGTGGCATCGAACCAGGCGTTGCCGGTGATGCCGGGCATGAACAGGATCAGGTCGGCCGCGATCTCGCCGCCTTCGCTCACCACGCGGTCGGCCTCGAAGCGCAGCAGCCTGTGCCCCAGGTGGGTGCGGATGTCGCGCCGCGCCATCTCGGCCAGCAGGTGCTTCACTGCCCGCGGGCCGAGGCGGTTGCCGGGCTCGGTGCTGGGGTTGAAGAACACAAGCTCGAAGCGCGCGCGCCGCCCTTCGCGCCGCAGCTGTTCGTCGATGCCGAACAGGAACTCGAACATCGGCCCGCCGCGCACCGCGGTGGGCTCGAGCGGAATGCCGGCAAAGCCGATGGCGATGCGGCCGCCCTGCAGGCTGCGCAGGCGCTCGCGGATGCGTTCGGCCGCGGCGATGCCTTCGCACGGCGTGATCGCATGCTCGATGCCCGGCAGCTTGCGCAGGAAGCGGCCACCGGTGGCGATGACCAGCCCGTCGTTGGCCAGATCGCCCTGCGTGGTGCGCACCGTGCGGCCGCCATCGGCCAGGCCGGTGACCTCGGCCGCGTGGAAGTGCACACGCAGGCGGCGCAGGAAGTTGTCCAGCGGCACCACCAGGTCGGCGCGCGTGCGCAGGCCGCTGGGAATCCAGATGCTGCCGGGCAGGTAGTGCAGCTCGGCGCGTGGCGCCACCAGCGTGAGGCGGGCTGCGGCATCGCGCCGGCGCAGCGCACGCAGCGTGGACAGCGCGCCAAAGCCGGCGCCGAGCACGCTGATGTTGTGGTTTGGGTTGGGCATGGCCTCAGTGCTCCGGTGCTGCGGTGGCGCCCGCGGGCATGCCAGGCGGCCGGCCCGTGCCGCTGGGCAGGCCGCGCACCCTGGCCAGAAACTCGTCGCGCGTGGCGCCGCCGAACCAGGGGTGCCAGCGGCGCTGCTCCAGCACGTTGGACACGGCGCGTGCGCGCCGCGCATGCCCGGTGAACAGCAGCGTCTCCGACGGCCGCCGGAACACGCCGTTGACCACGCTGTCCCACAGCGCCTCGGGCAGGGCCGGGCGCGGCTGGTAGGGGCAGGCATCCACCGCCAGCAGGCCGCCGCAGAACAGGCGATCGCGCCACAGATAGCTCAGGCAGCCGGCCGTGTGGCCCGGGCTGCGCAGCACCTGCACATGCTCGTGGCCGAAGCTCAGCACGGCCGGCCCGGCCGCGCCGCCGGCCGGCGGCTGGTGCTGCACGCGCGTGGCACCCAGCGCATCCAGCGCCGCCGCCTCGCCCGGCAGCTGGGCGTCGTGCTCGTGCGTGCGCAGCAGCCAGCGCAGCTGCAGGCGGTGCTCGGCCAGCATGGCGCGCAGCAGCGGCACATCGGCGCTGCGGGGGTCGATCAGCACGGCCTCGGCGGCGTCCAGATCGGCCAGCAGGTAGCTCACCGCGCCGCTGCGTTCATCGTGCAGGAGTCGGAAGTACATGGAGGGCTCCGCGCGCCGCGCCGTCAATGCTGCAGCTTCAGCGCCAGGGCCAGCGCCAGCGCCGCGGCACAGGACCAGCCCGAGAACAGTGCACGCCACAGCCAGCGCTGCGGCACAAAGCCCACCCCGCGCACAAAGCCCGCGCTCATGGCCCAGAACAGCGCCATGGCCAGGCCGTGGTCGGCGCGGCCGCTGGCATCGGCCATCAGCGGCGGGTAGAGCGTGCCGGCCACCATCACCAGCAGGCCCGTGCCCAGGCTGGGCAGGTGGGTGGTGCCGGCGCGCGCGCCGTGCGGCGCAGCGGCACTGGCGCGAAGGCTCGCGCGAAGGCTGGCGCGACGGGTGGCGCGGGGGCTGGCCACGGTCAGCGCTTCCATGCGGCCGAGCGTTCGGCCGCGTCTGCCCGGCCGGCCTCGTTTTCGCCCCACAGGGCGTTCATGATCGCCAGCAGGACGGCAAAGCCGACCCCCAGCATCCAGGCGAAGTACCACATGCAGTGCTCCTTGTCGGCTTGTGCGGCTTGTGCGGCGTGTCGGCGGGTCAGTAGGCGCTGTGCGCGTTGGCGCGGATGTGCGCCACCGTCACCTTGCCGCGCATCACCCGGTAGGCCCAGGCGGTGTAGAACACGATCAGCGGCATGAAGATCAGCGTGGCCCAGAACATCAGCCCCAGGGTCAGGTGGCTGGAGACGCTGTCCCACACCGTCAGGCTGGCATCGGGCTGGCTCGACGACGGCATCACGAACGGGAACATCGCCACGCCGGCGGTGCCGATGACGCCCACGATGGCCAGCGCCGAGGCCACGAAGGCGCCCAGCGTGCGGCGCGCCAGCACCAGCACGGCGGCGGCCAGCGCGCCGGCGATGCCCAGCGCCGGCAGTGCCCACAGCAGCGGCTGGCGGCGGTAGTTGAGCCACCAGGCCTCGGCACTGCGCGCCACGGTCTTGGCCAGGGGGTCGGGCAAGGCGCCGGGGTCGATGGCCGAGGTGATGACATAGCCCTCGATGCCGCCCAGCCGCAGCCACAGGCCGGCACCGGCGAAGGCCAGCACCATCAGCACGGCGGCGGCCACCGCGGCGCGCGCCGCACGCTGCTGGATCGCACCCTCGGTGCGGTGAGCCAGATAGGTGCCGCCGTGCAGCGTGATCATCGCGCTGCTGACCACGCCGGCCAGCAGCGCGAAGGGGTTGAGCAGTTGCCAGAACGTGCCGGTGTAGGTGCTGATGAGGTAATCGTCGAAGCCGAAGGGCACGCCCTGCAGCAGGTTGCCGAAGGCCACGCCGAAGATCAGCGGCGGCACCGCCCCGCCGACGAACAGGCCCCAGTCCCAGGTGCTGCGCCAGGTGGCATGGTGGATCTTGCTGCGGTAGTCGAAGCCCACCGGGCGGAAGAACAGCGCCCACAGCACCGCCAGCATGGCCCAGTAAAAGCCGCTGAAGGCGGTGGCATAGACCAGCGGCCAGGCCGCGAAGATGGCGCCGCCGCCGGTGATGAACCACACCTGGTTGCCGTCCCAGTGC
>CAYPDO010000556.1:0-3463 GCA_964409495.1 uncultured Bordetella sp. | reverse complement strand
TCAACCAGATCATGCGGCGAGTTCAGCTCTTCGGCGATGCGCTTGGCCACGCTGCTGGCGGCGATGCGGCGCGGCTGCGTGTGGCCGATCAGGCCATGGCCGCCGGCGCCCCAGCCGCGCCCGAGCTCGAGTGCGATCTTGGGCAGCTGGGTGGTCTTGCCCGAGCCGGTTTCGCCGCACACGATCACCACCTGGTGCTCGCGCAGCGCGCGCGCGATCTCGTCGCGCCGGGCCGAGACCGGCAGCGCTTCGGGGTAGGTGATGGTGGGAACCGGCGTGGCCTCGCGCACCGGCCGCGGGCCGCGACGCTCGGCACCGGGGCCAGGGCTGTCGGGGCGGCGCGGCGGCCGGAGAGGACGCGCCGCCGCGGAAGGATCGGCAGGCGAAGTCACAGGGCGCGGATTATCGCCGCGCCCGGCGGCGGCAGGGGCCGCTGCGGTGGCGGCCCGGCCCGGTGCGGGGCCTCAGCCCGCCTGGCGCGCGCTGCGCAGGCGGCGCAGCGCCCCCACGCCGGCCAGGCCGGCCAGCATCATGGCCACGCTGGCCGGCTCAGGCACCGGCGCGGTGGTCACGGCAAAGCTGTAGGCGGCGTTGGCGGTGTTGAAGTCGGTGCCGCTGATCTTCACCAGGAACTCGGTGCCCGGCGCGAAGGGCACGGTGCCGAAGCGGCCCCAGCTGGTCTCGATGGTGCGGCCGCTGGACTGCACGATGGTGTTGCCATTGAGCAGGATGCTGAAGCTGCCCAGCGAGCCCAGGCCCTTGTTGTTGAAGGTGAAGTCGAAGTCGGATTTCTCCGGGCCCACCACCAGGCGGAAGCTGTCGTCGAAGCTGCCACCGCTGCCGGTGTGCTCGAAGTTCATGCCGGGCGTCATGACGCCCAGGTCGATGAACTCGGCATGGGCGCTGCCGGCCAGGGCCAGGCCGGCGATCAGGGTGGCGGAAAGTTTGGCGAGAGACATGGAAACTCCTGTGCAGATCAAGGTGAGGGTGAGGCCACCGTCCGCGGCGGCGGGTGGCTGCCGGGCCGGTGGCCGTCGCACCGAAAGGCGCGGCGATCTGCACTGTGCGGCGCGCGGCGCCGCGGGCCGCAGGGGCCACCGTCCCGGCGCGGGCCTGCGCCGGCCCGAGCCAGGCCGGCATCCCCGGCCGCAGCGGGACAGCTGTCCCGCCCGGCGGCCGCCCACCCCTAGCTTGGCGCTCAGCGCAGCAGGTCGGCCAGGCGCAGCTGGTCCAGGCCGGTCTGCTGGCGGAACGCCAGGCTGTCGCCGCTGTCGCCCAGCAGCAGCACATCCACCAGCGGCCGGGCCGGCGTGCGCTCGGGCATCACCAGCAGCACCCAGCGCGGGTCGCCCTCTTCCTCCAGAAGGCCGCACCAGTCCAGCGCACGCAGGGTCTCGAGCACCTCGTTGACCTGCAGCGGATCGGTCTGCACCTGGGCCGCCAGCGCCAGCCCGCGCAGGCCCGAGCCGCCCTCGGCCTGTGCCGCGTTCAGCCGGCGCAGCAACGCAATGGCCAGCGCAAACGGCTCGCCCGGCCGCTCGGGCCTGCGCGGCGCATGGATGGTGAGCGTGGGTGCATAGGCCGCGATCACCGCGCCCAGCAGCACGATCACCCAGCCCAGGTAGATCCACAGCAGCAGGATGGGCACGGTGGCAAAGGCGCCGTACACCGCCGAGAACGTGGCCACGCGGGTCACATACCAGGCCAGGCCGGCCTTGGCCAGCTCGATGCCCACGGCCACGAACAGGCCGCCGGCCAGCGCATGGCCCCAGCGCACGTGCACATTGGGCACAAAGCGGAACAGCCCGCTCATGCCCACGGCCAGCAGCGTGAACTGCAGGGCATCGAGCAGCAGCTCCAGCCCGCCCGGCAGCGCATTGACCACCCCGCGCGAGGCCGAAATGGCGTACGAGGTCAACGACAGGCTGGCACCCAGCACCAGCGGCCCCAGCGTCAGCACCGCCCAGTACACCAGCACGCGCTGGGCCAGCGGCCGCGGCTTGGGCACGCGCCAGATGGCATTGAGCGTGCGGTCGATGGTGAACACCAGCAGCAGCGCGGTCAGCCCGAACAGCAGCAGGCCCACCGAGCCCACCTTGCTGGCCTTGGCGGCAAACTGGGTCAGCGCCTGCAGCACCGGCCGGGCAATGCCGTCGGGCACCAGGCTTTGCAGAAAGTACTGCTGCAGCGCGGTCTGGAAGCGGCCGAACATCGGGAAGGCCGAGAACACCGCCAGCATCACGGTCATCAGCGGCACCAGGCCGATCAGCGTGGTGAAGGTCAGGCTGCCGGCGGTGAGGCCCAGGCGGTCGTCGCGAAAGCGCAGGCGCAGCGTGCGCAGGGTGTCGAACCAGGGCCAGTGGCGCAGCGCATGGGCCAGCCCGGCCAGGCGCTGACGTCCGGCCGCAGCCGGGCGTGGGGTTGAGGTCATCCGACTATCATGCCAGCCGTGACAGATGCTTCCCCCGTGCCCCCGGCGCCTGCTGCGGCGTCCACCGTGGCCGCCCCGCAGGCCGACACCCCCTCCCCCGCCCTGCCCGATGCCCGCGTGCAGGCGCTGCGCGCGGCCTCGGTGCTGCTGCTGCTGGCGCTGATCGCGCTGGGCCTGGCCTGGGAGCTGTGGCTGGCGCCCACCGGCGGCAAGACCCTGGTGATCAAGGTGCTGCCGCTGCTGCTGCCGGTGGTGGGCCTGCTCAAGCACCGGCTCTACACCTACCGCTGGCTGAGCCTGATGCTGTGGCTGTATGTGGCCGAGGGCCTGGTGCGCGCCAACGGCCCCGAGCCCGGCTGGGGCCCGCTGCTGGCCTGGTGCCAGGTGGCGCTGTGCGCGCTGCTGTTCACCACCTGCGGCCTGTATGTGCGCGCCCGGCTGAAGGCCGGCAAGGCGGCGCAGGCCGCAACGGCCCCGGCCACCGCACGCTGAAGGCGCGCGCAGCCCGGCGCCCGCCCGATGTTGACCCTGATCCTGCTGCCAAGACCATGCACGACGACCTGATTGCCGCCCTGCGCGCCCGCCTGGGCGCTGCCAACGTGCTGACCGAGGGCGACCTCTCGGCCTGGGAGCTCGACTGGCGCAAGCGCTGGCGCGGCAAGGCCCTGGCCGTGCTGCGCCCCGGCCGCACCGACGAGGTGGCCGCCGTGCTGCAACTGGCCGCGGCCCATGGCGTGGGCGTGGTGCCGCAAGGCGGCAACACCGGCCTGGTGGGCGGCGGCGTGCCCGATGACAGCGGCACGCAGCTGCTGCTGTCGACCCAGCGGCTGAACCGGCTGCGCGGCATCGACGCCGCCAACCTGACCATCACCGTCGAGGCCGGCTGCATCCTGCAAAGTGTGCAGGCACTGGCCGACGAGGCCGGCCTGCTGTTCCCGCTGAGCCTGGCCGCCGAGGGCAGCGCCACCATTGGCGGCAACCTGGCCACCAATGCCGGCGGCACCCAGGTGCTGCGCTACGGCAATGCGCGCG
>CAYPDO010000555.1:0-3463 GCA_964409495.1 uncultured Bordetella sp. | reverse complement strand
CGACGAGCGCGCGCAGGACATCCTGGGTGCGCTGTATGACTGGGCGGAGGCGATTTCGCCGGAGATGGGGTAAGGGTTGTACGGCCCGGGCAGGCTCGGCAGCGCATGCCGGGCCGGCCGAGATCACCGCTTTTTGCCGGCGCCGCAGGCCTGCATCACGGGGTGATCGTCAGGCACACGGACCAGAGTGGATGAGCCGCGTTCCATGAGCGCCAGCAGCGCCTGGCAGCCACCGCGGCCACGCGGGGCCTGGCCACTGGCCAGCAGATTGAAGATCTTGCCCGCATGACCATCGTCTCCGTCGTAGTCGTCGTCGAGGCCGGCAAAGCCCATCAGGCAATGGTCTCGCAGTGGATCCGGCCGGGTGCTGTCGCTGGCGCACTGCCACAGCTTGCGCGCCATGGGTTCCGGGGCCACGTCATCGAGCAGTTGGGCGACGGCCCTGCCCAGGCGCTGCTGCTGGGGGGCTGAACCGGCTTGTTCCAGATACAAGTCGAACAGCAGTTCGTATTCTTGTGCCACATCCAGATCGCCCAGCGCCACCAGCGCCACGGCGCGCAGGCGCCCCACCATCGCCGGGTTCTTGGAGCCAAGGTTCTGACCGCGCGCCATGGCGCGCAGTGCAGGGCGCAACTGGCTGTCGGGCAAGCCCAGCACGGTGAGCACCTGGATGCAGCCATAGGCCGAGATGGGAAGGCTGTCGGCCGCCTGCTGGAGCACGTTATTCAGGAAGCGTTCGGCGACGGAGGTGTTCACGCGAGACTTGCCGCCGCGTCCCAAGGCCGTGCAGGCAGTGCCGCGTACCTCGTCGCTCACGTTCGCCTGTACGGCGAGGTCGACCAAAAGCTTCACCAGTTCATCGCGCGCCGTTGTCAGCTTGTCCGGCACGCGCTGAAAGCGCGTCACTGCCTGCGCCGAGGCGCCTGCCGCCGCGGGCGCGTCAGCGGTGTCGCGGCTGTAGTGTTCTGCAACGCTGGCGAATAGATGGATCTCCGCCACCACATCCTGCAGCAGAAAGCCGGCCGCCGTGGGCACGGTGCTCAGGCAAGCGGCCGGCGCCGGGTCAGACGCTGCCGCGTCAGGGCAGCCGCTTGCCGGCACCGGCTCCCGGCGCATCAGCGCGATGAACTTGTGCGCGGCGTAAGGCAGCCGCGTCAGGTGCAGCGACGAGATCGCTGTGCCGCGGATCTCGTCGGTCTTGCCTGGCCACCAGGGGGTTGGGCCCCGGGTGGCGAGTTCGGCCAGCAGCGAGATCCCTCTGTCCGCCGTTGCGGGGTCGCTGTGGGCCACGGAGCGCGCCATGGTGCCCATGGATGAGACTGTCACACCGGCGGCCGATGCATGCAGGCGCTGTGACCGCAGCATGTCGGCCATGAAGCCAAGGCCCTTGGCGTTGTCAGCGAGCAGCATGCGTTCAGCCGTCGCATTGCTGTCGGGATCGACCACCAAGTGACGCTGAATGTCATCGAGGGCAAGGCGATCAAGATCCGGAAGTACCACTGACTCCTGCACATCGCTGCGCGCGACCTCAACGATAGACGACCGGCCGCCACGAGGCAGCGGCAGGGGCACGATGCTGTCGGCCAGTGTCAGGCCCTGACCGTCACGCGGATAGCCCAGAAGCGTGCCGACGCGAACGCTGTACGCAGCTTGCACGGCACGAAACGCGCGGAAGTAGGCCTCGGCCATGTCGGGTTGGCGGGCCCGGGTGCCGTCGGACGGGCGGGCCGCCCAGAACACCGCCACGGCTTCGGCACAGTGGGCGTCGATGACGGCGCGGCTGAGTGCTTGCGACTTCTCGGCAAAGACCTTCATTGCAGCGTCAAACCGCTCGCCTGGCGGCCGCTGATGCAGCACTTCGCGGCGCGCTTTCCGATACTGGTCCATGGGCTTGGCAAGACCTGCCTCCAGATCGGCCGTGCAGTCCAGGCGAGCCTTGGGGCCGGGGGCCGTTGAATCGGGTACATCCTGGCTGTTGGTTTCGTCCTTCCGGGTGGTCTTGGTCTTGCCTGACTCATCGACCCGTTCCACCGTGGCCTTGATGTCGGTGCCGCCCGGATCAAGGTAGACCATCACCGTCTCAGCACCCAGCGAGGGCCGGGCCAGCAGGCCGTGGGTCAGCGGCAGGAGCCCCAGGCTCAGCACGGCCAGCAGCAGCGACAGCGGCGCCAGCAACTGTTCTATCGGCCATTGCGCGGTTTTGCCCAGGCCGCCCATGCACCACTTCAGCGTGCGCAGCAGCAGGGGGTCAGACACTTCGGCCGTTGTGGCGGGCTGGGTCGGCGTGACGGCTTCAGCGGCCGGGCTTGCATCGGCCTTGGGCGGCTCGGTGGGCTGGTCGGGCTGCGTCTGCCCCAGGGCCTTGCCCCACCACAGCAGCAGCACCAGGCCGGTGGTCAGCAGCAGCGCCAGCAGCACCAGCCAGCCGTAGACATGGCGCGCCGCAGCGCGGGCCTCGGCAATGGGCCGCAGCGGCAGGCCGGTGATGTTGTCGGCCTGGTGGTCGTCGCGGGCTTCCACCCGCGCAATCATGTTCAGGAAGTACAGCGGCCCGCGCACGCCATAGGTCTGCTCCTGGATGGCCATCTCGCGGTCGTAGGTCGTTGGAAAGTCCTTGCCTGTCTCGTACACGCTGCGCAGAGCCGCATCGATGGCTTGCGGGCCATGCTGGTCGCTGCTGAGGCTGCGCTGCGATCGCTCGAACAGCGCCCCGGTCAGAACGATCGCCAGGAACAGCAGGAACAGGCGCAGCAGGTGGTAGAAGTCGACCGACAGGCTCCAGGGCTGGAGGCGTTTGCCATCACGCCAGCCCCATGCCAGCACCACGCCGAGCAGGGCCGCGCCCAGAACCCAACCGCGGTGCCCGGCACCCAGCAGCGCAATGCTGTCGATCAGCGTGTCGGCGCCCTGTTCCACCAGCGCCGTGACGGTCATGTTCAGCCGCGGCAGGCCGGCCAGCCGGTAGGCGCCGAAATCGGACAGGAAGCCGGCAAACACCAGCACCGCCGTAACCAGGGTGGCGCTGCCCGCCAGCCGGAAGAAGCGGCCGAACAGGCCCTCGAAGGCGTCGAGCAGGCGCACGCCCGATGCGCCCTGTTGATCACCCTGGGGCGCAGCGCTGCCTGTAGGGTCAGGACGGGGTGGCGCGGCTGGCGGAGCGGGTGGGGCCGGCGGACTCGGCGGAACCGGCGGGTGTGATGGGGCCGATGGGGCTGACGGGGCCGATGGGACGTTCTCGCCGCTCATGACTGCAACCTTGGCCGCAAACCGTAAGCGGCGGCCCGGTGCGCAGCATGGCGCCAAACCCGAGGGCGCTCATCCTGCAAGATGGGGATGGTTCAGCCCCCAGCCGGCTGCCCCAGCAACCCCCGCCAATCCCCACCCACATGGTTGCCCGGCGGCAGCGCGGCATGGGCCGGGAAATCCACGCGCTCGCCGAAGGCGAACTGGCTGTCGTGCACCA
>CAYPDO010000554.1:0-3463 GCA_964409495.1 uncultured Bordetella sp. | reverse complement strand
GGTCCAGGTCCTGCTCGTGGCGCAGGTAGGCCACGGCGAACTGGCGGATGCCGTCGAGATCGTCCACATCGCCGCTGGCGGTGAACGCGCGGTCGTCGGCCTTGACCGTGGCCTGGGCGCGGAAGGCGTCGGCAATGTCCTGGATGTAGTCGCCGTTGTAGGCCGCTTCGGGCCAGCCGGCGTCGCCCGGCTTCAGGCCCTTCAGCCGGCACTGGGTGCTGTGCGCCAGCGTGGCGATCTGCACGCCGGCATCGTTGTAATAAAACTCGCGCGTCACCGCCCAGCCCTGGGTGGCGAACAGGCTGCAGATGGCATCGCCCAGCGCCGCCTGGCGCGCATGGCCCAGGTGCAGCGGGCCGGTGGGATTGGCCGAGACAAACTCCACCATCACGCTCTTGCCATTGCCGGCCTGGCGGCCAAAGCCGGGGCCGGCGGCCAGCACCTCGGCCACGATGGCCTGCTTGGCGGCGGCCTTCAGGCGCAGGTTGATGAAGCCGGGGCCGGCGATCTCCAGCGCGTCCACCCAGCGCTGCACGGCGGGCTGGGCGTTCAGTGCCTCGACCAGGGCGGTGGCCAGCTCACGCGGGTTGCGCTTGGCGGCCTTGGCCAGCTGCATGGCTGCGGTGATGGCGAAATCGCCGTGCGCAGCCTGCTTGGGCGACTCGAAGGCGGGCGTGAACGGGGTGGCGGGCGCGGTATCGGGCGCGAGCTGCTGCACTGCGGCGCCGAGTGCCGCCAGCAGCTCCTGCTTGGCTTGGATCATGGCGCGCGATTCTACGGGCCGGGTGTGCGGCGGCCCGGGCACCGGCCGTGGCGGCGCGCCTGGCACCGTTGGTTGCAATTGCGCCGGCCGCCAGGGCTTCAGGCCGGGCCCGGTGGTGCCGATGACAGGGGCTGGAGTGATCCCTGCATGGCTGTTTCGTCCGTCTTCGCCGATCTGAGCGCGCCGCTGGGGCCCGCCGAGCCGGCCGCGCCCGCGGCCAGCAGCGCGCTGCCCGAGCGCATCGGCAAGTACCGCGTGATCGCCCGCCTGGGTGAAGGCGCCACCAGCGAGGTGTTTCTCGCCGAGGACGAGTTCCACCACCGCCAGGTGGCGATCAAGCGCGCGCGCACCGCGGCCAGCCAGTTCGGCGACGACCTGCACTACCGCGAGCGCTTCTTCGCCGCCGAGGCCGCGCTGGTGGGCAAGCTGCAGCACCCCAACGTGGTGCAGATGTTGGACGCCGTGGCCGACCCGGTGCAGCCCTACCTGGTGATGGAATACGTGCCCGGCAGCACGCTGCGGCGCTTCTGCCGGCCGGATGCGCTGCTGTCGCTGGAACAGGTGGTGGAGATCGGCTTCAAGTGCGCCATGGCCCTGGGCTATGTGGCGCGCAAGGGCCTGATCCACCGCGACGTGAAGCCGGCCAACATCCTGGCGCTGCTGCACAACGACCTGGTGACCGACATCAAGATCACCGACTTCGGCAGCGTCTTCGACCAGACCAGCGACCGCACCCAGGTCTTCCGCGTGGGCTCGCTGGCCTACATGTCGCCCGAGCAGCTCGACGGCAGCACGCTGGATGCGCGCGCCGACATCTACTCGCTGGCCGCCGTGCTGTACCACCTGGTGTCGGGCCGGCCGCCCTTCGAGGCGCCCAACCAGGTGGCGCTGATGAACCTGATCTACCACCAGCAGGCGCAGCCGCTGGGCAGCCTGCGCGAGGGTGTGCCCCCGCGCATGGAGGCGCTGCTGATGCGCGCGCTGGCCAAGAACCGCGACGAGCGCCCGGCCGACTGGGACAGCTTTGCGCGCGAATGGGCGCTGCTGGTGGCCAACGCCGAGGTGCCGCTGGGCCGCCAGCAGGATGTGCTGGATTCCGAGCGTTTCAACTTGCTGCGCGCGCTGGAGTTCTTCACCGGCTTCGGCGACGTGGAGCTGTGGGAGGTGGTGCACCGCGCGCAATGGCTGCGCCACCGCCACGGCACGGCGCTGTACCGCAAGGGCGAGACCGGCAACACCTTCCACATCATTGCCCAGGGCCGCATCGAGGTGTACCGCGACGGCCAGCGCGTGGCGCGCCTGGGCGCCGGCACCTCGGTGGGCGAGATGGCCTACCTGGCGCCCAGCCCCGACCTGCGCGTGCACGCGGCCGACGTGATCGTGTCCGATTCGGCCACCACGATCTCGTTCACGCCCGAGGCCATGGACACCTTCAGCCCGACCACCCGGCACCTGTTCGACGCCGCCTTCATCCGCGTGCTGGTGCGCCGGCTGCACGCCGCGCACGAAACCCTGCACCACCCGCGCCGGATCCTGTAGTCACCCGGCCCCGGAACGGGCCGGTGAGCCAGCGTGTGACACCGGTCACACCCGGTCACCACGCCGGCGGTGCACGGCGCGCCACGGCGCGGCGTTGGATCATTGCCGGTGCCTGGGGGCTCTGCTCCAATCGGCTTGGCCGTCCGGCCAAACACACACCCGAGGAAGAGGACCCCAACCATGTTCAAGCAGTTGTCCACCGTCGTCGTTGCGCTGTTCCTGGCCGCCGGCGTGAGCCATGTGCAGGCCGCAGATGACAAGGCCGCATGCGAGAAGCAGGCCGAAGAAAAGAAGCTGCACGGCGCGGCCAAGAACAGCTTCGTCAAGAAGTGCTCGGGGGGCGGCGCCAGCAAGGCCGCGATGTCGCCGGCCGCCGAGGCCTGCGAAAAGACCGCCGGCGAGAAGAAGCTGCATGGCGCGGCCAAGAACAGCTTCGTCAAGAAGTGCGTGGCCGACGCCAAGTGATCGACGCAGCGCCGGTGCGGGCCTGAACGCCCGGCCGCCGCATGAACGGGCCGGCGATCGCCGGCTCGCGTCGTTCAGACGCTGAACACGCCGCGCGCCAGCAGCACGGCCAGCAGCGGCAGCACCAGCATCAGGTGCGCGGCGCGCATCACGCGCTGTCGCAGGGCCTGCACCGCCGCCCCATCCGGCAGCGTGCCACCGGCCTGGTGCACCGCCAGCCAGGCCCGCACCTGGGCATGCGTGCGCCAGGCGGCGGCCAGCATCAGGGCCACCAGCGCCAGCTTGGCCCACAGCAGCGGCTGGGCCAGCAGCCAGCCGGCGCCCTTGGGGCTGGCCACCACACGCGCCAGGCCGGTGGCCAGCACCACCCAGCCGGCGACGAAGGCCACCCGGTCGACCACGCCCAGACGTGCCAGCGCCGCGGCATTGAGCCACTCGCTGCGTGCCAGCGCGGCGCTGCTGGACAGAAACACCACCCAACTCAGGATGGCCAGCAGATGCAGGACGGCGAAGGTGGTGTCGGCGAACATGCGCCCGAGTCTAGCCAGCGCTGACACCCGTGGCCTGCCGTACCGGGCCGGACGGTGGTAGCGTTGCGTCGCGACATGTTGCGCGGCCCGTGCCGCGTGGCCCCCGACCGACCCACGAGACCCGTTCGATGTCCAACCGCCGTCAGATGCTGCAGCAAGGCGCCGC
>CAYPDO010000553.1:0-3467 GCA_964409495.1 uncultured Bordetella sp. | reverse complement strand
GCCGATCACGGTGTTCTGCGGGGCGCCGGTCACGTCCGGGTAGTAGGGCAGGGTGCCGATGCCGCCCTGGAACTTGGCGTTGCGCTTCACGGCGCCGTACAGGGCCGACGAGCCGGTGGTCATCGCACATTCGCCCGAGACAAAGGTGGCATCGGCCGAGTTGTTGCGGCCCTTGTAGACGAACAGGCCCTGCTGCGCCATGTTGGCCAGGTTCTCGATGTGGCGCTGGTGCAGCGGCGTGTTGATCGCCAGGCGCGTGTTCAGGCCGTTGAAGCCGTTGCGCTGGGTGGCGAACTCGACGTTGTGCCAGGCCGAGAAGCTCTCCAGCTGGGTCCAGCTCTGCCAGCTGGTGGTGAACGGGCACTTGTGGCCGCTGGCCTTGAGCTTGGCGGCGGCCAGCGCCACCTCGGGCCAGGTCTTGGGCGCGGTGTTCGGGTCGAGGCCAGCGGCCTTGAAGGCGTCCTTGTTGTAGTGCAGCACGGTTGTCGAGCTGTTGAACGGCAGGCTCAGCATCTGGCCGTTGGGTGCGGTGTAGTAGCCCGAGACCGCCGGCACGTAGACGGCGGGGTCGAACTGCACGCCGGCGCGCTTCATCACCTCGCTGACCGGCACGATGGCGCCCTTGCTGGCCATCATGCTGGCGGTGCCCACCTCGAACACCTGCAGCACATGCGGCGCATTGCCGGCGCGGAAGGCGGCGATGGCGGCGGCAAAGCTCTCGGGGTAGGTGCCCTTGAACACCGGCGTCACCTTGTAGGTGCTCTGCTTGGCGTTGAAATCCTTGGCCAGGCCGTTGACCCACTCTCCGAGCTGGCCGCTCATCGAGTGCCACCAGATCACCTCGGTCTGGGCCTGGGCGGGCAGGGAAAAGGCTGACAGCGCGGCCAGCGTGAGGCCGGCAGTCGCGGCTTGGCGGAAATTCATGTCTTCTCCGTGAAACTCGAATGACAAAAGCGCCGCCAGTGTCGGCACTTCTGATGACAGGCGCGTTTCTGTCACAGGCCGATGCACGGCGGCAACGGTACTAACCCCTTTGCAGGCCTGGCCGGCCTGACCGGGCAAAGGGGCATTGTTGCACTGCGATACCATACGGTCTCAGGTGCCTGCCCCCGGCGACGCTGCGCTATCTCAAAGAAATCCGGCGCCTGTCAGCCCCTCATGAATGCACCGCTCGTGATCCCCCGCCCGGCCGATGGCGACATCGCTGCCGAGGCCGCGCAGGCACCCCGTCTGCGTGAAATTCCGTACAACTACACCTCGTTCTCCGACCGCGAGATCGTGTTGCGCCTGCTCGGCGCCGACGCCTGGGATCTGCTCGACCGCCTGCGTGGCGAACGCCGCACCGGCCGCTCGGCGCGCATGCTGTACGAGGTGCTGGGTGACATCTGGGTGGTGCAGCGCAACCCCTTCCTGGTTGACGACCTGCTCGACAACCCCAGGCGCCGCCAGCTGCTGATCGACGCGCTGAACCACCGCCTGCACGAGGTGGAGCGCCGCCGCACGCCCGAGACCGATCCGGTGCGCGACGGCCATGTGGGCGCGCTGCTTGAGCTGGCGCGCGCTGCGGTGCAGCGCTTCGATGCGCAGTTCCCGCAGGTGGCCGAGCTGCGCCAGCGCGCCCGCCGCGTGCTGGGCGCGCACACCGCCAAGGACAACATCAAGTTCGACGGCCTGTCGCGCGTGAGTCATGTGACCGACGCCACCGACTGGCGCGTCGAATACCCCTTCGTGGTGCTCACGCCCGACACCGAGGCCGAGATGGCCGCGCTGGTGGCCGGCTGCATCTCGCTGGGCCTGACCATCGTGCCGCGTGGCGGTGGCACCGGCTACACCGGCGGCGCCGTGCCCCTCACCTGGAAGAGCGCGGTGATCAACACCGAGAAGCTCGAGCAGATGACCGAGGTCGAGTTCATCGATCTGCCTGGCGTGGGCCACAAGGTGCCCACCATCTGGACCGGCGCCGGCGTGGTCACGCAGCGCGTGGCCGATGCCGCCGAGCGTGCCGGCCATGTGTTCGCGGTGGACCCCACCAGTGCCGAGGCCAGCTGCGTGGGCGGCAACATCGCGATGAACGCCGGCGGCAAGAAGGCCGTGCTGTGGGGCACCGCGCTCGACAACCTGGCCAGCTGGAAGATGGTGACGCCCGAGGCCAAGTGGCTGGAGGTGGTGCGCCTGGACCACAACCTGGGCAAGATCCATGATGTGCCCGAGGCGCGCTTCGAACTGCGCTGGTTCGACGCCACGGGCAAGGTGCTGGAAAAGACCGAGACCCTGGCCATCCCCGGGCGCGTGTTCCGCAAGGAAGGCCTGGGCAAGGACGTCACCGACAAGTTCCTGGCCGGCCTGCCGGGCATCCAGAAGGAAGGCTGCGACGGCCTGATCACCAGTGCGCGCTGGGTGGTGCACCGCATGCCCGAGCATGTGCGCACCGTGTGCCTCGAGTTCTTCGGCAACCCCAGGGATTGCGTGCCCTCGATCGTCGAGATCAAGGACTTCATGTTCGCCGAGATGAAGCAGCCCGGCGGCGCCATCCTGGCCGGCCTGGAGCACCTGGACGACCGCTACCTCAAGGCCGTGGGCTACGCCACCAAGAGCAAGCGCGGCGGCCTGCCCAAGATGGTGCTGGTGGGCGACATCGTCGGCGACGATGCCGACCGCGTGGCGCGGGCCACCAGCGAGGTCATCCGCCTGGCCAACGGCCGCGCGGGTGAGGGCTTCGTGGCCGTCAGCGCCGAGGCGCGCAAGAAGTTCTGGCTCGACCGCAAGCGCACCGCGGCCATCAGCAAGCACACCAACGCGTTCAAGGTCAACGAAGATGTGGTGATCCCGCTCGAGCGCATGGGCGAGTACACGCTGGGCATCGAGCGCATCAACATCGAGCTGAGCCTGCGCAACAAGATCGCGCTGGCCGACCGGCTGGAGGCGCTGTTCAGCAGCGGCAGCATCCCGCTGGGCAAGGCCGACGACGCCACCGCCGTGCCCAGCCCCGAATGGCTGGAAGACCGCGTGCAGCAGGCGCTGGTGCTGATCCGCGACGTGCGCGCGCAGTGGCTGCAGTGGATGCTGCACCTCGACCCGGTGCTGCCCAACGAGAGCCGCAGCTACTTCGACCAGCTGCAGGATCACAGCCTGCGTGCCAGCTGGAAGACCCAGCTGCTGCGCCCGCTGCAGCTGCTGTTCTCCGGCGCGGCCTTCGCGCCGGTGATCGATGCCTGCCGGCAGATCCACCAGGAGGTGCTGCGCGGCCGTGTGTGGGTGGCGCTGCACATGCATGCCGGCGACGGCAACGTGCACACCAACATCCCGGTCAACTCAGACAACTACGAGATGCTGCAGACGGCCCACGAGGCCGTGGCGCGCATCATGGTGCTGGCGCGCAGCCTGAACGGCGTGATCTCGGGCGAGCATGGCATCGGCATCACCAAGCTCGAGTTCCTGAGCGACGAGGAACTGGCCAACTTCACGGC
>CAYPDO010000552.1:0-3470 GCA_964409495.1 uncultured Bordetella sp. | reverse complement strand
TGATCTCGCCCGTCACCGGCCGGCACTCGATGCCGCCCACCTGCTGGAAATAGGTGAACTGCGTCACCTCCATGCCGTTGAGCCACACCTCCCAGCCCAGGCCCCAGGCGCCCAGCGTGGGGTTCTCCCAGTCGTCCTCGACGAAGCGCACGTCGTTCTTCTTCAGGTCGAAGCCCAGCGCCTCCAGGCTGCCCAGGTACAGCTCCAGGATGTTGGCCGGCGCGGGCTTGAGCACCACCTGGTACTGGTAGTAGTGCTGCAGGCGGTTGGGGTTCTGGCCGTAGCGGCCGTCCTTGGGCCGGCGGCTGGGCTGCACATAGGCCGCCTTCCAGGGCTCGGGGCCAAGCGCGCGCAAAAAGGTGGCGGTGTGGCTGGTGCCGGCGCCCACCTCCATGTCATAGGGTTGCAGCAGCGCGCAGCCCTGGGCATCCCAGTAGTCCTGCAGGCGGAGGATGATCTGTTGGAAGGTGAGCATGGGCAAAGCGCCGGTTCGCGACCACGGGTCGCATCGATTCGCTGAAAGGTCGCTGGAAACACAGGGCATGCCGCGGGCGGCAGACCAGCCGGGGAGTTTAGCGGCCGCCCCTGGCCCGTCCGGGCGCCTGCGCCAGCGGCTCGGCGCGCGACGCACGGCCGCGCCAGGCCATCGCGCCGATGACGCCCAGCGCCAGCGCCCACAGCGGTGCCAGGCCGGCCGCGGCCAGCCAGCGCGCATAGGGCGTGTCACCCTGGCGGCCCTCCACCTCGGACTCCAGCGTGCCGGACACCTCGGGCGGCAGCCGGGCGCTGACATGGCCGCGGTAGTCGACCACCGCGGTGGCGCCGGTGTTGGTGCTGCGCACCACCGGCCGCTGGAACTCCAGCGCACGCATGCGCGAGAACTGCAGGTGCTGGTCCTGCACCATCACCGGGCCGAACCAGGCCAGGTTGCTGGCGTTCACGTAAACGGTGGCGGCGTCGGCGCCGACGGCGCTGTCGGCGAAGTCTTCGCCGAACAGATCCTCGTAACAGATCAGCGGGCGCAGGCGCTGCGTGCCCAGCACCATCGGCGCGGTGGTCTGGCCGCGCGCCTGGTCGTCGAGCGGAATGGCCATCGCACGCACGAACCAGCCGAAACCCGGCGGGATGAACTCGCCAAAGGGCAGCAGGTGGCGCTTGCCGTAGCGGTAGAAATCACCCCCGGCCACCCCGCGACCGGCCTGCGCCGCACCCAGGCCGATCATCGAGTTGACGTAGCCCGCCTGGTCATCGCCCAGGAACACGCCCACCAGCGCCGCACGGCCGGGCGTGGCCACCGCCTGGGCCAGGCGCACCCAGTAGTCGGGCGGCACCGCCGGCAGCGGCAGCGGCACCACCGATTCGGGCGTCACCACCAGGCTGCCGCGCGCAGCTTCCACGGCCCGCGCCAGCGCCTCGAGGTTGGCCTCCATGCGCGCAACGTCGAACTTGAGATCCTGCGCGATGTTGGGCTGCACCAGGCTCACCGTCAGGCGGCCGGTCGAGCGGGTGAAGTCTTGCGGCAGGCCCTGGCCGATGGCGATCAGGCCCGCCACCAGCAGTGCCGGCGCCAGCCGCGGCCAGGCCCCGGTGCGCGGCGTGGTGTCGGCCGGCGCGTGGCCATGCACGCCCGCGGCCGCCGCCGCCGGCCCGCGCCAGGCCTGGGCCAGCGCGGCGCTGGCTGCCGCGCCCAGCGCCAGCAGGCCGTACACGCCGATCCACGGCGCCCAGGCCGCCAGAGGCCCGGTGGTGTGGGCGTAGCCCGAGGCGATCCACGGAAAGCCGGTGAACCAGCTGGCCCGCGCCAGCTCGGCCGCCAGCCAGCAGGCGGCGAACAGCGCCACATCCAGCGCCGGCCGGCCGCTGCGCCAGCGGGCCCAGACCGCCAGCGCCGCCGCCGGGTACAGCGCCAGGAACAGCGCCAGCAGCCCCACGGCCCCGGCCGCCAGCGG
Source organism: uncultured Bordetella sp. (assembly GCA_964409495.1). Taxonomy (GTDB): domain Bacteria; phylum Pseudomonadota; class Gammaproteobacteria; order Burkholderiales; family Burkholderiaceae_C; genus Pseudaquabacterium. Next base: position 1,521 of record CAYPDO010000552.1, on the reverse strand, counting down.
CGCCGCCAGGCCGCCATAGCGGTGCATGCTGATGAACAGCCACCACAGGCCACTGGCAAACCAGCCCAGCGCGAACAGGCCGCCCAGCAGCGCGGCGCGGCGCGGCGTGGCACGCCCGGCCAGCGCCGCCAGCCCGGCCAGCGCCAGGATCTGCAGCCACCAGGCCTCCACCGGCGCAAAGGCCGCGGTGTGCAGCACGCCCAGGCCCAGGGCCGCCAGGCCGCCCAGGCGCTGCAAGGGCGCCGGCAGGCGCATCAGTCAGCGGCCGCGGCGCTGCGCGTCACGCGGAACCAGCGCACCGCGCCGCCCCGGGTGAGCATCACGCTGAAGACCAGGCCACCGGCCTGCGACACCTCGCCACGGCGCGGCACTTGGCCCAGCTGGTGCACGATGAGGCCGCCGATGGTGTCGAAATCCTCCTCGGGCAGCTCGGTGCCGAACACCGCATTCACCGCACCGATGCCGGTGTCGCCGGCCACGCGCCAGCTGCCGTCGGCCAGCGAGACGATGCCGTTGTCGGCCGCGGAGACCTGGTCATCGAACTCGTCCTCGATCTCGCCGACGATCTCTTCGAGCACGTCCTCGATGGTGATCAGCCCGGCGGTGTTGCCGAACTCGTCGATCACGATGGCCAGGTGGTTGCGGTTGCTGCGGAAGTCGCGCAGCAGCTCGTTGAGCTTCTTGCTCTCGGGCACGAACACCGCCGGCCGCAGCAGCGTGCGCAGGTTCAGCTCGGGCGCGCGCTGCAGCTTCAGCAGGTCCTTGGCCATCAGGATGCCGATGATGCTGTCGCGCTGGCCCTCGTAGACCGGAAAGCGCGAATGGCCGGTGTCGATCACCGCGGCCAGCAGTTCGTCATAGGGCGCGTCGATGTCCAGCAAATCCATGCGCGGCGCGGCCACCATCACGTCGCCGGCGATCATGTCGGCCATGCGGATCACGCCTTCGAGCATCAGGCGCGATTCGGTCGGGATCAGCTCACGCTGCTCGGCGTCGGCCAGCGTCTCGATCAGTTCGGCGCGGGAATCAGGGCCCGGCGAGATGAACTCGACCATGCGCTCGAACAGGGTGCGCCGCTCGGCGGCCAGGGCCGGGCGGCCAGAGCCATGCCGAGACGGCCGACTCGAAGGGGGTTCAGACACAGCGGGTGCCGGAAGTCGCGATGCACGCAAGAATACCCGATCAACCTTGACAGGGCGCGGGTCTTGCAAGACAGTCCGCCGCCCTCACTTGCCGGGGCTGATCTGCGCCCGTCGGCGCCGCCCCTTGGAGCCTGTTCACCATGTCTGCTGCCGCTGGCCTGATCCCCGCCACCATCCTCACCGGCTTTCTCGGCTCGGGCAAGACCACGCTGCTCAAGCGCGTGCTCACCGAAAGCCATGGCCAGAAGATCGCCGTCATCGAGAACGAGTTCGGCGAGGAAAACATCGACAACGACATCCTGGTGGCCGACACCGAGGAGCAGATCATCCAGATGAGCAACGGCTGCGTGTGCTGCACCATCCGCGAGGATCTGCGCAC
>CAYPDO010000551.1:0-3471 GCA_964409495.1 uncultured Bordetella sp. | reverse complement strand
ATCGAGCGCGTGATCGCCGCCGTGCCCGGCGTGCATGAATGCGCCGTGGTGGCGCAGCGCCACGCCATGCTGGATGAAGTGCCGGTGGCCTTCGTCATCGCCACCGGCCAGGTGCCGCCGGATGCGCTGCGTGCGGCCATCACCGCGGCCTGCAGTGCCCAGCTGGCCGACTTCAAGCGCCCGCACGGCCTGCGCCTGGTCGACAGCCTGCCGCGCAGCACGCTGGAGAAGGTGGCCAAGGCGCAGCTGCGGGCGCTGCTGGAACGCGAGGGGGCTTGAGAACCGCCCCAGCGGGTCACGTCCCCCCCCCTACTTGCTCAGTCCTGGCGGCTGGCGCCCGGCATTTGACAGTGACATGCTGCCGCTCCTTCAGAGGCGATCCGCGGAAGGGGGGAATCCCATGGCATACGGAAAGATCACATCCGACCGACAAGGCGGCCGCGCTGTGGTGGCCCTGGGGGTGACGGTGATACTGGGCGCGCTGGCTGCGGTTTGCCTGGACCAGTTGCCCAGCCCTGCGTTGGGCACCATCTTTCTGTTCGCCACGTTCTCGCAGGCCTTTACCGTGGTGCGCTGCCTCAAGCGTCGCAGCGCCCACCAGTTCAGCGACGAAGATCTGGACAAGGACACGCGTCCGCCCATCCTGTACCTGCGCCCGTTCACGCAAGACAGTGCCGTGCTCAGTTCGGGCCCGCGCATCTTCAACATCCTGAACCCATTTTCGTGGGGCAAGTTGCGGCGCTGGCGCGGGCTGCTGTCGTCCTGGGGCGCGTTCTGGCGCTTCAAGTGGACCTTCGAGCAACTTCTGGAAGACCGCACGCGCGAACTGGGGCCCTTGGTGGCCATCGGCCAGCCCGGCACCCCGCCCATCCTGGGCGCGCACAACCTGTTCGTGGGTGACGAGTGGCAGCAGCGCGTGGCCGACCTGGCACGCCGGGCTCAGCTGGTGGTGCTGGCCGCGGGCGACACGCCCGGCATCCTGTGGGAGGTGAAGTTCATGCTCGAGCACCTGGACCCCAGCAAGTGCCTTGTCTACGTGGAGAACGGCCGCTACCGCCTGTGGTGGCCCATGTGGCGCAAGGGCAGCCGCGCCAAGCTGTGGAAGCAGTTCCGCGCGCTCAGCCAGGACCTGTTTCCCGTGCCTTTGCCGGCAAACCTGGGCCGCGCCTCCTTCGTCGCCTTCGAGGCCGGCTGGGTGCCCAGGCTGATGGACCCTCCGCCACCGCCGCCCGAGGCCGCGCCCCGCGAGCGCGTGGCATACCAGCTGACGCAGATGATGTGAGCTGCGCCGCTGCGGCACGCCGGGCTCACCAGCACCGCATCCACATGGGTGCCGGCCGGCGCCAGCAGCACCGCGGCCACATGCCAGACTAGAAGCCTTCGAGCACGATCTTGCCGCGCGCCTTGCCGCTTTCCAGCAGCCCATGGGCGCGGCGCAGATTGGCGGCGTTGATGCGGCCGAAGTGCTCGCCGCGCGTGCTGCGCAGCCGGCGCGCATCCACCAGCCGGGCCACCTTGGTCAGCAACAGGTGCTGCTCGATCATGTCGGGCGTCTCGAACATCGAGCGGGTGAACATCAGCTCCCAGTGCAGCGACACGCTCTTGCGCTTGAGCCGGCCGATGTCGATGCTGCCCGGCGCGGGGTCGTCGATCAGGCCCAGGCGGCCCTGCGGCGCGATCAGCTCGGTGATCTGGCCGTAGTGCTGCGCCGTCTGCGTCAGGCTCACCACATATTGCGGCGCCGGCAGCTGCGCCTCGCGCCAGGCCTCGGCCAGTGGCCGGCTGTGGTCCAGCACATGGTGGGCGCCCAGCTCACGCGCCCAGGCCGCGGTCTCGGGCCGCGAGGCGGTGCCCACCACGGTCAGGCCGGTCAGCTCGCGCGCCAGCTGCGTGAGGATCGAGCCCACGCCGCCGGCCGCGCCGATGATCAGCAGGGTCTGGTCGCTGGCGCTTTCGCCAAAACCCACGCCCAGGCGGTGGAACAGCAGCTCCCAGGCGGTGATGGCGGTGAGCGGCAGCGCCGCGGCGTCGGCATCCGACAGCGCGGCCGGTGCGCGCGCCACGATGCGCTCGTCCACCACATGCTGCTCGGCATTGGTGCCCTGGCGGTCCAGTGCGCCGGCGTACCACACGCGGTCGCCGCGCTTGAACAGCGTGACCAGCGAGCCGATGGCCCGCACCGTGCCCACCGCGTCCCAGCCCAGCACCCGCCACTGCCCCGGCGCGGGGTTCACGCCGGCGCGCAGCTTGGTGTCCACCGGGTTCACCGACACGGCCCGCACGTCCACCAGCAGGTCATGCGGGCCGAGCTGGGGCTCGGGCAGCTCCACATCCTGCAGGCATTGCGCATCGCTGACGGGCAGGGCACTCTGGTAGGCAACGGCTTTCATGTCGATTGTTCAGTCTGACAGTAGGAGAGCACCCAGTGTGCTCAGCCACCTCCCCAGGAAAAAGCCTTTGCCTGGCGATTCACTTTCAAAGAAAATCGAACAGTGACCCGCCTGGCCGATCTGGAATTGCTGCTGCGCACCGCCGATCTGGGCAGCCTCACGGCCGCCGCGCGTGCGCTTGACTGGTCGCCCGCGGCGGCCAGCGCGGCGGTCAAGCGGCTGGAGGCGCAGTGGGGCGTGGCGGTGTTCGTGCGCACCACGCGCAGCCTGCGCCTGTCGGCCGAGGGCGAGCGCCTGCTGCCGCACCTGCGCCAGGCGCTGCAGTGCATCGGCGATGCCCAGGCCGAGGTGGTGGCGCAGCGCAGCGCCCTGCGTGGCGAGCTGCAGGTGGCCATGCCCTCTGACCTGGGCCGCAGCGTGCTGCTGCCGTGGATCGAGGCCTTCCAGCAGCGCCACCCCGAGCTGGCGCTGCGCATGCACCTGTCCGACCGCAACACCGACCTGATGCGCGCGCCGGTGGATGTGGCCATCCGCTACGGCACGCCCACCGATGCCAGCCTGGTGGCGCTGCCGCTGGCGCCCGACAACGCGCGCGTGCTGGTGGCCTCGCCAGCCTATGTGGCGGTGCATGGCGTGCCCGATGCCGTGGCCCAGCTCAGCCAGCACGAGGCGCTGCGCTTCATGCTCAGCGATGAGGTGCCCCGCAGCTGGCGCTTTCGCATCGACGGGCAGTGGCAGGAGGTGCCGGTGTCGGGCCGCCACTCGGCCAACGATGGCGAGGTGGTCAAGCGCTGGGCGCTGGCCGGCCTGGGCGTGGCCTACAAGTCGCGGCTCGATGTGGCCGCCGAGCTCGACACCGGCCGCCTGCTGCACCTGCGCCCCGACTGGGGCGGCGAGCCCTCGCCGCTGTACCTGGTGGTGCCTGGCCGGCGCCAGCTCACGCCCGCGGCACGCGCCTTGCGTGAGTGGCTGCGCCAGCAGCTCGCACCATTGCTGACACCCGCCACACTGCCCCGCACTGCCCAAGGCCGCCCATGAGCTACCGCGCCACCGTCGGCACCCAGGTGCACCATTTCGACAC
>CAYPDO010000550.1:0-3473 GCA_964409495.1 uncultured Bordetella sp. | reverse complement strand
ATCGGCTGGACCGAGCACGTGGGCGTGATGCGTGGCCTGGTGGAAGGCGCCGTGCCGCTGGGCGAATGGAAAGACCGGCTCAAGGCCGACCCTACGCTGCTGATGGAGGCCTATCTGGCCTGCGCGCAGGCGCAGTCGCAGCACAGCCACCTGCGCGCGTGATGCACGCCGTGGCCACGCGTTGGCAGGCCGGGCGCCGGGACGCCCCCGGGCCGGCCGTTCGCCACAGGCGGCTCGGCTCCACGAGGCATCGGCTGACCCACCCGTCGGCCGCGGGGCAGACATGATGCAGATCACCTTCAAGCTCTACGCCAGCCTCACCGAGTACCTGCCCGCCGAACTGCGCCGCAGCAACGCGATGCCGCTGGAGGTGGCCGATGGCGCCAGCGTGGCCGAGGTCATCGCGCCCTTCCAGCTGCCGATGAAGCTGGTGCACCTGGTGCTGATCAACGGCCACTTCGTGCCGCCCGAGGAGCGCGCCACGCGTGCGCTGGCGCCGGGGGATGTGCTGGCCATCTGGCCGCCCATCGCCGGTGGCTGAGGCCCGCGGGTGACCGCGCCGGCCGGAACAGGACACCCGCATGTTCGATCTTCAGCGCCTGGGCGAGCAGTTCGAGCGCGAGCATGGCAGCACCGAGGCCGAGTGGCTGCAGCAGTTGCCCGGCGCGGTGGGCGCCTGCCGGCTGGAGCTGGCGGCCGGCCAGGCCTGCGTGCACATCGGCGAAGGCACGCTGCGGCTGCAGTGGCAGGCGCTGGCCCCGCGGCAGATTGCGCTGATCCGCCTGCCGCGGCTGCAGGTGCGTTACCACTTCAGCGGCGTGGACGAGGCCGTGCGCCTGCGCTTTCTGCGCTACTTCGACCTGTTCATGCAAAAGGGCGGCGGCTGAGCGGCTGCCGCGCTGTGTGTCGCGCGCTGTGCGGCGCGGTGTGCGGCGCCGTTGGCCGCGCAGGCGCCGGCGGCGCTCACAGCCGCCCGAGCAGCGCCTGCCAGCCCGGCCAGTCGGCCGGCGTCAGCGACACCTTGCGCGACAGCTCGCGCGTGGGCGCACCGGCGCGCAGCGCCTCGCGGTAGGCCGGCGCATCGGTGATCCAGCTGCCGCCCAGCAGCGTGATGCCGCGCGCGAACAACGGATCCGGCGGGCCGCCCACGCTGGGCCCGATCAGCGCCAGGCGCGTGGCGCCGCGGCAATGCACCAGCATCGCATCCAGTGTGTCGTTGAGCAGCAGCGTGCCGGTGGCCAGCACCTTGCGGCAGCCGGCCAGCTCGCGCGCATCGAGGGTCACGCGCACGCCGTCGCGTTCGCCCACCAGATCGGCGCGCAGTTCCACGATCAGCAGCCGCGCCCCGTGCGCCGTGATGCGCGGGATCAGCGGCGTGAAGTGGCCGATCATGCCCAGCGTCTCGCCCGGCTGCGGATCGAGGTGGCCGACCGAATCGCCGCTGGTGGGCGGCACGTAGCCGCTGCGGTTGAACAGGCAGCGGGTCAGCGCATTCACCGCGGCCAGGCCCAGGCAGCGCGCCAGCGCGTCGCCACCGGCCGCCGCGCGCGCCAGCGCCAGCGCATCGTCGCCCGGCTGCACCAGGCGCTGGCCATGGGCGTGCAGGCCGGCCCAGGTGTCGTCCAGCAGCACATAGCTCAGGCCCAGCGCGCCATCGTCGAGCTCGAGCGCGCAGAACTCGCCGCGCAGGTCGTCGCCGCCGGGCATCGGCGGCAGGTGCAGGGCGCGCACGCGCGGCAGCGGCGCACGCTGCGCAAAGGCCTCGAGCAGGGCCAGGTTCTCGGTCAGCAGGGGCATCGCCAGGGTCCTCGGACGGTTGGGCCTGCACGGTGGCAACGCCGGCGGGCGCCGGCCACCGGCGGCGGTCAGCGCCGCTGATGCCGCGCGGCGCGCGGCGACAGCGCATTCGGAAAATACAGCGCGGTCAGGCTCTTGCTGTGCACCGGCGAGAAGCCGCGGCCGTCACCGCCCTCGGCGGCATCGGCATAGCGGCGCCAGTCGCGCACCCAGTGGATGTCGTCGCACACCTCCAGCAGGCCCAGGGTCTCGCGGTCGCCCACCAGCACACCCTGCACGCGCAGGCCGAAGCGGCTGCGCGCCTCGTCCAGCCGGGCCAGCGTGGCCGGCACGCAGCCGAACTCGCCGTCGCTGACGATCAGCAGGTCGGCGCTGCGCCAGCGCGCCTGGTGCACGCACTCGATGGCACGGTCGATCGGCGTCTGGATGTCGGTGCCGCCGTCGAAGCCCTGGCCCATCAGCGCCAGCAGCACCTGCAGGCCTTCCTCACCCCTCCCCAGCTCATGCTCGAGCAGTTCGCCAGGGCCGCCGAAGGCGATCAGCTGGCAGCCGCGGCCGCTGTCGTGCGCGGCACGCAGCGCGGCGATGACCACCGCCTTGGCGATGTTCTCGGGCGCGCCACGCATCGAGCCCGAGGTGTCCAGGCACAGCAGCAGCGGGCCGCGCTCCAGCGGCTCAGGCGGGGTCTCGGCCTGGCGCTGACGCGGCCTCGCCTGCGCATCGACGCGCCAGTCGGTCAGCACCGCCTCGGTGTCCCAGCCCAGCAGGCGCGCCTCGGCATGGCGGGCACGCCACAGCTTGTGCAGCACCGGGTGGCGCAGCATCACCGCCTCGCTGGCCAGCATGCGCTCCAGGCGCGCGGTGTGGCGGATGCCGGTGATTTCGCCCGGCGCATCGGGCAGGCGGGTGTGCACCGCGCGCAGCGGCTGCGGCGCGGCGTGGTGCTCGTCGGGGCGCGCCTGGGGCGCGGGCGGCGGGGCGTCGGGGCTGCGCTCGGCACGGCCCAGGTGGCGGATCAACGCGGCCAGCTCGGGCAGCTGCTGCAGCCATTCGGCGGCACGCCGAGCGGCCTGCCAGGGGCGTGTGCGCAGCTGACCGCACAGCGTGTCCCAGCGCAGCTGGGCCAGATCACCCAGGCCCTGCAGCAGCGACAGTTCTTCGTCCAGACCCTGGGTCTGCACCGACCAGGCGGCGCGGAACTCGGCGGTGACGGCGGCGATCGCCGCGGCACGGTCCAGCCGCGGCTGGTGGTCGACGATGCGGTCCAGGTGCCACAGCAGCGTGCGCAGCACCTGCTCGGCCAGCGCCGGCACGCCGCGGCACAGCGCCGGCAGGCCCAGCTCGCCCACCACGGTGCGCATGCCGTCGCTGGCCGCGGCATCGCCGAAATCCAGCGCCGCCGCCGGCAGCTCGCCGGCCTGCAGGGCCGCCAGCCAGGCCTGGGTGTGGCACAGCCGCGCCTCGCGCCCGCCGGCACTGCTCACCAGGCCCGGCAGCCACAGCGCGCGCGGCAGCCCGGCCAGGTGCTGGTAGGGGTGGTCCAGCGGCTGCGCGGCGTGGCTCACGGGATGACCCTCCGCTTTGCGCGCGCCGGGATTCGCGCTGGGGCGCCGCCTGGCGGGCTCACTGGGGTACCTTCAGGCTGCGCCTTCCGGTATTCGCCCTTGGGGCGGCCC